>JBNLFT010000088.1:0-10067 GCA_050305675.1 Methylococcaceae bacterium | reverse complement strand
GTTACCGATGCGCGACGTCAAACCCCTATTATTGAACAGCGATTTTCCGTCGATCCGGCGCAAACGTCTGCAAACCCTGCAAATGAACCTGGGTTATTTGTGTAATCTGAGTTGTACCCATTGCCATGTCAATGCCGGTCCGCATCGGACCGAATTAATGACCCGGGAGACGATGAGCACCGCCCTGCGCGTCGCCGAACGCCATGGCCTGGAGACGCTCGATCTGACCGGCGGTTCGCCCGAAATGAATCCCGATTTCCGATGGCTGGTACGGCAGGCGAAAGAGCAGGGATTGCACGTGATGGACCGTTGCAATCCTACCATTTTGCTCGAACCCGGCTACCAGGGTACGGCCGAGTTCTTGGCCGAACAACGGGTCGAAGTTATTGCTTCCCTGCCCTGTTACCTGGAAGACAACGTCGATGCCCAACGCGGCAAAGGGGTGTTCAAGTCCTCGATCAGGGCGCTGCGAATACTGAATTACCTGGGTTACGGTAAAGCGGACAGCGGCCTGCTGCTCAATCTGGTGTTCAATCCGCAAGGCGCATCGTTACCGCCGCCGCAGGAAGAACTGGAACTGGCGTACCGGGAATTTCTGGGTGCGCACTTCGGGCTGAGTTTTAACCGCTTGTTCACCATCACCAACATGCCGATCCAGCGCTTCGGTGCGGTATTGTCGGCTAAAGGGCAATTCGATGATTACCTGAACCGGTTGAAAGCGGCATACTGCGGGGAAAACCTGGAACAGGTTATGTGCCGCAGTCTGCTGAGCGTCGATTGGCAGGGCTATGTCTACGATTGCGATTTCAACCAGATGCTGGATATGCCGCTGTCCGGCCGGCGCACCCATCTGTCTCAATTGCTGGAGATCACGCCCGAGGACCTGCCGATCGCGGTCGGCGAGCATTGTTACGGCTGTACCGCCGGCCACGGTTCGAGCTGCGGCGGCACGTTACGTTGAACGCGGTTGTAGTCGAACGGTCAAGGTAAGGCCAAGCGGACCACTTTGCGGTCGGCGACCACGTCGACCGGAGCGATCGGCTCGGAAAACCAGAAACCTTGCGCGGCGTCGCAGCCGTTGTCGATCAAATACTGCAGTTGCGCCTGGGTTTCCACCCCTTCGGCGATAACCTTCTTGTTCATCGCGTGCGACATCGCGATCACGGCATGAACAACGGTCTGGTCTTCCGCGCTGGTCAACACATTGCGGATGAAAGACTGGTCGATCTTGATGAAGCTGGCGGGCAGGTTTTTCAAATAGGCCAGCGACGAATAACCGGTGCCGAAATCGTCGATGGAGATCAAGATACCGGCCTTGACCAGTTGCTCCATGGCCTTGATCGCAACATCCGGCGTTTTCATCAACGCGCTTTCGGTGATTTCGATCTCTATCCAGTCGCGCCGGGCATGAATCGCGTCGATTTGCTTGATGATGTTCTTTGCCAAATCCAGGTTGATCAATTCTATCGAGGAAATATTGACGGCGATCTTGCCGAATTTGAACCCGGCTTGCGACCAACTGACCGCCTGGCGGCATACCCGGTCGATGACCCAGCGGCTTAATTCCGCAATCAGCCCCGATTCTTCGGCCAGCGGAATGAATTCCGACGGCGAGATGACGCCCAGTTCCGGATGGTTCCAGCGCATCAGGGCTTCGTAGCCGATCAGGCGGTGGTTTTGCGCACAATGTTTGGATTGATAATACACCTGCAATTCGAAGGCATCGTCGTAGCGCTGCTGCGCCAACGCTTGACGCAGACCCTGCTCCAGAAATACCCGCCGATTGGTGATGTCCTCCATGTCCGTCGAACAGAAGGCGTATCCCCTTTTTTCTTTCTTGGCGAAATACATCGCATTGTCGGCGTGCCTCAACAACGTCTCCGCGTCGCGGCCGTTTTCCGGATAGACGGCGATGCCGATGCTGGATCCCAGGACGAATTGCTGTCCGTTGAGTTCGTACGGCGCCAACAGGCGATGCAGCAGTTTCTCGGCAACCACCCGGGCCGCTTCGCCGTCCGCATTCGGCAACATCAGGGTAAATTCATCGCCGCCCATGCGAGCGGCCATATCCGAATCGCGCAGCACCGATTTCAACCGGTTTGCGGTTTCTTTCAGTACCTCGTCGCCCGCGGCATGGCCAAGGCTGTCGTTGACCATCTTAAAACGATCCACGTCGAGGAATAACAACGCCATCGATTCCTGCTGGCGATGCGCCAGGGCGATCATTTGTTCTATGCGGTCGGTGAATAGGCGACGGTTGGCCAACCCGGTCAAGTCGTCATAATAGGACAGCCAGTTCAGGCGTTCGCAGGCCTGTTTCAGCAACGTGATGTCGTGAGCAATCCCCTCGACGCCGATATATCGGCCGTCGTCGTCCAACAGCGGGTTTTCCAGCACCTCCAGGCAATGTTTCTTGCCTTTGCTGTCGAAAACCTCCACTTGGTACGCCGGCACCTTCTCGCCTTTCAAACACCTTGCGGTATAGCCTTCGATTTTTGCGTTGTCGGGGTGATCGGTCAAATAGGTGCTGTAATGCGTCATGAATTGTTCGGTCGTGTACCCCAAAATGGACGTGACCGACGGGCTTAAATAGGTGAAGACGCCGTTCAGGTCGTGCTGATAAAAGAAGTATTCGTCCTGCAGATTCTCCACCAGGCTACGGTATTTTTGTTCGCTGTTACGCAGTTGCCTGGTGCGATGCTGTACCTGATTTTCCAAGTCTTGTTTCAGAATATTCAGTTCCGTGTTGGCTTGCTGTAGCTTGTTGCCGGTAACCGTAATACGCCGGTTCTGGCGTTTGATTTGCCCTATCCATACCAACAGCACCAGTAATACGATCGATAACGTCAAAAACACTCTGCCGATGGTCTGATAATCGATCGGCAACTCGGCTGGCGCATACCATTTGTCGTTGATCGCCTGCTTTTCCTCCATGCTCAAAGCGTCCAGGCCTTTTTGAAAAATTCCGGCCAAAACCGGCCAGTCGCTACGCACCGCAATGCTTTCGTTGGAGCTGTTATGGTCGTAGAACGCCGGAAATTTGATCTGGCTGAATTGATATTTATTCTGCAGGTAATAGCTGGTGGCGAAGAAAATGATGGCGGCATCGGTCTGTTGGCTGTCGACGGCGATCAACGCTTCGCGCATGCTGTCGACGTAGTACGGCGTTATGCTGGGAATCTCCTCCAGCACCCGCAGCGAATATTGATAATTTTTCACCAGGGCGACGGTCTTCCCGGCCAACCCGCCGCGATCCTTGATTTGCTGGTCGCTTCTATGGGTGACAATCACCAGCGACTTAAAAACATAGGGTTTGGTGAATACGAACTGGAACTGCCGCTCCGGTCTGTCGACCATGGTTGCCACCACATCGATCTGTTTGTCGAGCGCGGCGGGGTAAATGTCGGTCCACAAGGTCCTTTCGTCGATTTCCAGCGCGATTTTCAACTTTTGGCTAATCAGAGCGATGGTATCGACGGCGATCCCCTCCAAGCGCCCTTCTTGACCGATGAAGCTATAGGGCGGGAAATGACCGTCGAAAGCGATACGAATCGGCTGGTGCTCGTCCAGCCATGCGCGTTCATCCTCGGTCAACACGACACCCGGCTGCAGATCGGAGTGACTTTGCGAGATTGGAGGACTCCAAAATTGCGTATAGCCCACGATAAGGGACAGGGACGCCGAAACCAATAAGGCCCCGAATAAAACGATCTTAACAGTCCTGGACACCTGCTTTCCTTGAATCGACATAATAGAAAAAATGTTAATTTACAAATCTTACCGCTCGCTTAAACTTAATTGCACTTAAGTTAAGTGGTTCGCAGAAAAACGAAAAAGTGATTCGATCGGCGGCGTGACAGGCAAAACAAGGCGATCTTAAAAACTACCGCATTCAATGAGATTGTGATCAGGTTTCCTGACGTTGGTTCCGGTATCCAAGCGCGACCCATAAGAAATTATCTCCAACGCCTGCCTTGGCGGCGGAAACTTATTTGCCTGTTTGCCGGATTTGTCGGCAGACCGGCCAAGATTAAGGTCAGGATAAGTTTCCCGTGGAATGATTCCACTCAAACTCACTCTAACGATTCGGCTACATCAGTTCAAAATACGAGAGCCGACGATCAAATACTTGGAGCCAAAGGAAACCAAATGAACAATAAAAATAAAGTTAATGCCGCAATCGCCGGTATTGTGTTACTTCTCTCAGCCGACGCCAACGCCCATACCGCGGCGGAAAAGTTCGGCAGAGGTTTGGCCGGCATGACCTGCGGATTTCTTGAAATTCCGGGAAATATAGTAAAAGAGACTAGAGCCCAAGGGCCGATAGGCGTCCCCATCGGACTGGCCGTCGGTTTAGGAATGACGGTTACGCGGGAATTGGTCGGGGTCTATGAGTTCGTGAGCGCACCGTTCGCGGTCCCGGCCGGTTTTCAACCCATTCTGAGGCCGGAATATCCTTGGGACTATTTCTGAAGCGCGCTCGAGCAGCAAGTTCGAATTTCCGGCGGCGTGGATAAAATGCAGCCTTCCTCGCGTCACGTAAAGCGATCCGTCCGCTAAAACCGAGGACCGGTATCCGACCATGGCGCCGACGCAGGCTGCGGTAGCGTGCAATCAACGGACAAGGGAAACCGGATTGCCCGTACCGCCTCCGCCGACCTTGCGGACATGTGCCTCAATCTTTTCATCCAATTTTTCCATCCACGACTCGGGCATCAGCGTTTTTACTTTAGCAAGCATTGCGCCCGCTCGTTCGACCTCAGCGGCGTCCTCGGAGAGCTTCACGACCGCGTTTAACCACAGATAGCTCTTGGCCAAGTTTTCCGGCGTCGGCAAACCGTTACCGGGCATGGGCGGCGCCTCGAAATAAAGTTTGGCGGTGGGCCAATACGCCGGCCGATACCCCTCCGCAGCGGCCGCTTCGAACCAATACGTGGCCAACCGACGATCGTTGTCGAAGGTTCTTGCAACCTCCCCTAAAAAATATTTCGCTGTCGATGAGTTCCGCTGCGCCGCTTTGGCGAACCAAGTTTTCGCGATTCCCGGATCAAAAAACGGCGCCTTCCGATTCAAATACAATTGACCCGTCTGCAATTGGGCCGGAATATTGCCGGCGTCGGCCAGCGTGGCGCAGCGATCGAATTGCAGCTTTATCTCGTCTGCCGGTTGCTTATTGTCAACCAACAGCTTAGCGATGTTGCAGGCGGAAATTCGATGCCCGTGCTCGGCAGCTTTCTCGTACCAATGAATGGCATCCCGGAACGAGCCCTTCCCTAACGTCCCATTCTCCAAACAGGACGCGTAGAAATGTTCGGCAGCGACGATTTGTTGATCGGCCGCTTGGGCAAACCGCTGGCAAGCGAGTTGGGGGTCGACGGGACGCCCCCAGCCGTTTTGATGGAATAATGCGAGCGTGAATTGAGCCAGTCCGGACCCGTTATCGGCCAGTTCGGAATACATCGAAAACGCCCGATCGTAATCGCCGGCGGAGAGCAATTGTTGCGCCGCCTTGAATTCCGTCTCGTAATCGCTCGACAACGAGCCGGGGTTGGTTTGACAGGCGCAAATAAGAAGCGCCGCCGGCAACAATAAACACAATCTCATAGCAAAACGCGCGAGCCGTTATAAAACCTGATTTTACAACGGCTCGCCCGTGACCGGCAGTACCGATAGCAGCTGCGGATCAATTACGAGGCGGAAAGATGCCTTCCAACGCGATAATAAAATTGATGACCTGATAAGGTTGGATATTGGTATGCGCTTGACCACCGCCGGCCGCTTGCACGGTGGTCGTTACCGAGGTGGTGGCCGTGATTGCCTCCGCAGACATGTCGACATCGGGCGCAATGTTCTTATAAATGCGGTCGGTCCCGTCGTCGGCCAGTACGTTACCGGTGGGAACATTGCTGTCTCCCGCGGCCGCGGTGGCTTTTAGTTGTGCCGACGTAGTAGCGACGGAGGACGCCGCGTGAGTGTGACTGGGTATCTGGTTAAGGGTTAGCGTCACTTGTTCGACGCCGCCTTTTTCTCCGAGCCTCCGGGGAGTCAACCCCGGACCGCTGCCTGCGTGCATCGGTACGCGGCCTCTAAGATCGGGTAAGGCAAAAGTGGTCCGCCCATCCCCGCCATAGGTGGTTCCCAGAATCGAAAAAAGCGCCGTATATTGAGAAATGGGCAACAGCTGGCCGTCGGTCAATGCCCAACCGCGAGGCGCAAAATTCCCGCCGAACATCGATATTTCTCCGATGTAAGGTTCAGGACCGGCTTGTACGCTTGGGCCGGCGACGCAAGTCGCTGCCAATACAGCCGCGCTAACAACGCGCAATACCGAACTTTTCTTGGTTATTTTCATGGCGGTCTCCGGTTGTAAAAAAAACTGACGATTTTAGTAGGTTACTTTAGCACTATTATCGTTTATGAGCTAAGACTATTCTCATGATCATGCCGAGAGCGATCAACAGCCAAGCCGCCGGAGCAGGAGCAGGCACCGGAGGGGGTGGAGTCGCCTGGTTTTGGACATGGAATACATAATTCCAGGAAGCCAGCGAAGCGCTTGAAGCGTTATCGAAACTACCTGCTTGCAGGCTGCTGTCCACCGTCAAATTCGAAACGTTGCCCAACGAAAAGGTGTCGCTGAGGTCCGTTGTGTTGATATTGTCGACAACTATCAGATCGCGAGTGCTGTCACCGGTGACTTCGCCGCCAAGCTCGATAAAACCGTCGCTGATTATTTGATCCAAGGTAATTTCAAAATCGATATCGGTGAAGATTTTGTTCGAATTCGACGAACTGGCGAGAAAACTCCAGTTGAATTCCAGCTCCCGCGTGTTATCCAGAAAAATGGCCGGATTTGCCGTAAACATCAGACTGATCGTAGACTTTGTGGGATCTACCGAGTCGATAACTTCCGACCCCAGGGCGACTGAAACCGAATCGAGATCAAGCGAACCGACATCGCTGAAAGCGTTTACGGAAACCGCCCAATTACTGAACGTAAAATCGCCGGCGGATAGGCTGCCACCTCCGGTTAAATCGGTGAAAGTTGCGGCATGAATTGTTGCCGGGGTTAAGAATACCGCAAACAATGCGGCTAAAGCAGTTTTATAAGTGTGTCTAATCATCATGGCGCCATCCCAGTTGCTAACAAATAAGCTCAGCAACCAGCAAATTTTATTCCTCCTTTAAAGTTCCTGTAAATATCATAGCCTTAGGGTTAACATCGCTGGTCCTTGACCGATTCAGTGTAAAAAAAACCGGCAGTTCCAGCGCAGATAGCCGCGTCGGCAAGAGATCTTTTCGGCAAAAAAGGTCAATTTAATTCCTGCTGACAACGGATTTACGCGATAGGTCTACTTTATCACTTACTTGGTTAGCGTCGAATAGGTCGAGTAATTTAATTTGTATCTAACCCTTATTATTCGGGCGGCGGCGAATCGGATTCGGTTGGCCGAAAAGGAGGGCAATTTGTCATTTCGCTAATTAAATAAAGATGTTAACGTCAAGCTCATATTAACCATTTGAGCAATGGGGGATAATATGAGCAAAGCTATCGACATTATTACAAATTTCCGAGCCGAGATTGTAGAGCGCATCCGTCGCTCTGAAGTATCATCAGGCATTCGCCGCGTTGGATTCAATCTTCCCTTTTATCCGTCACTCATATGCATCCTTTATAGCGTTGCGTCGAATTCAGTTGTCACCGTGTATGCTGCGCCCAGGCCCAAAGCTCCGCCACCGCCAGCACAGGGCACGATCACGATTACCTATTTTGGCGACGGTGAGCACCCAGTGCTGTATCCATATACGCAAGGTCAGCATTTTGCCACAGTGGACTACACGGAAGTTCATCAGATTATGTTCGGCGGAGAGGACAAAACCCTTGGCATCATCAATCTCGGTGGACCCGCTACGGTTTCTTATCATTTCCGTTATGGACAGGATGCAGTTAGTAATGAAACGCCAAATAGTTGTTATGAAGAAAGACATTCATATTACTACGACCTGATAGTTGGAGCTGATGGAGTAACGTACAACGCCAATTTTCCGCGTACCGTTCAGATGTCAGACTCGACACATGGTACACTCAGCATTGACCACTACTCTGGGCCTCTTGGCCCGGAGACGCCAACGATTCCACACATGAACGGCTCGGATACGCGCCAAGATTCCATAAAATATATTAATAACGACTGTTGGAATTGGACCCCTCGGCTTGGATCTTCCAGCTCACAATTAGACCCCTTGATCGATATAAAACACCCTTTTCCAGAATGGTGGACACTGCCGCCAGATGATGTGCCAGTTACGCTGGATCGGAAGGGACACTTGCGCGGCGATGCGATATTTCAAGTTGATTTATACGGTACTCGTAATCCCTCGACGTATGCCTATCCGATCATTCCTGTCACAGTTCACGTCAAGGTGGACGTAAATCTTGCAGACGGTTTGATAGCTGTTCCGGGGGGACCTTACGTCGTGGAGCGTGGGAATCTAGTGACACTCGATGCAAGTGACACTTACACTACAGACGGAGTGGCGATTAGTTCGTATGTTTGGGAATGGAGCCCTGGCCCAGACTGCCCACCGAATACGGAACTGAGCAATACTGCAACAGCCGCGACACCTTCGCCGATGCGTGACATCGTTCCGCTTTGCGGTCTTGAGTTAAAGCTTACGGTTACCGACGCAAAACGAAGAGTCGCTACAGCAACTACTATGGTTACAGTGCGTTCCCGGACAGGCGCTTTCGCAGAAACCCCTGTAAATTATATCGAAGCGTTCAACATTGATCAGTCGATTGATTTATTGTGGCCCTTTGGGGAATTCTTTGGCATAAATTTGCCGGGGTGCGCGAATCCGCCGCCTGTTACCTTTGCGCAGCCAGTCATATGTCCAACGCCAACGGATGGAAGCTGGCAGTCGAATGGTTACACGATCGGGGAGATCACTGACCCCGGGGGGCCGTTCGATGGCTTTGCATGGATTGATTCGGTTGATTTGACTATTGATCGGTTGGGGTGGGTAAGCGACTATTTTTCACCGAACGGACCGAAGCCCATTGGTGCCAGCGAAAATTGGTACCAAGCAAACTTAAATGCCGGTTATCCAGCCGAGATCTTTCTGAACATGCTTCAGGCACATGAAGGATACGGACTGGGTTCCAATCCCCTTGGAGGACACATGGGGGCCTTGACATCTGCTCTCACTAGAATCACGCCGTCAGGCGTTCCGCTTGACCCTCGACGATCTTTAGAAATGCTGTGGGCTCCAGACGGCCAGACTCTAAAGACAAACGCCGATTTCCTGCTAAATAATCTTAACTACGAGCTTTTCCAAACAACCAAAGATCCCCGATCGCTCATCTGGTCGGGAGAAATCTTGATTTGGGAAAATGATAAATGGGTGCCAAGGCATCATGACGTAGAGTGAATGTGGGAACGCTCGGATCACTTTTTGAAATATAAACGAATAGTACTTTATTTAAATGGCCAGAGGTATTTATGTAAATGCCGCTATTTTTGCGAAAGCTTGTTTTGGGCATCCAAGCCCAATCAAGGGGCAGAAATTACGCAGCAACCCATGCCTCCGGCGGCCCCGATTCGTCATCATCACCTCGTCCCGACCCAACAAGGGGTCGGAACTTAGGCTCCAAATGACTTAGCGGCGTTTCGCGATGCTTTGCAGGCTTGCTCCGCCGCTGCGAAAACCCAGCCGGCGCTACGCCTGTCGGGGCCTAAAAATCTTTACTTCGCTGACGCTCCTTTTCTAAAATTTTCAGCGCTCGCATTGCCAAGCGCGATCGATGTTGCCGAAAGTCCAACCGCGCCGTTTACCGGATTCGCTCAACGAAGCGGACTCCAAACCTCTAGCCCGGATATTTTACAAAGGCGGGCTTAGTAATTGAAATAATGATTAAAACCAGCGCATTGGGTTTACTATGGGTCATGTCGACCTTGTACGGTTCGTACCTGCATGGTTTTCTGATAAATCGGACTTCGAATCTTGAACCAAATCACTCAAGCCAGAGCTGGCTATGGCATTCTTGATGTATATCCAACCTTCTTCGC
>JBNLFT010000087.1:0-10216 GCA_050305675.1 Methylococcaceae bacterium | reverse complement strand
CTCGGCGTCATTAACGACGATACCAAGGAAAGCAGTACCGAATTGCTTCATGCGGCGAAAGTAATCGGAGACGAGTTAAAGGAAGTCTACCGGCAGATTCATGACCGGCTCGGCAAATAAAAAAAGCCGGTGATGCCGCCTGACTTGTGAAACCGAAGGACTCTTTAGAATCCACGCATCGAACGGATCGGATGCCACTGAATGGTCGTCCGTCAGAGCGGCAAAACCGGTCTACTATCTCCGATCCGTTTGATTCGTTAAAAGCAGAGTAGTTCACTCGGTTATACAATTTTCTCCGTCTTCGGCATATTGACGATCAATGCCCTGCCTAGCAAATAAACGATCAAGCCGCAGCTAAGATGCCACAGAAAATGCGTCCCGATCGGAAATTGTGGGCACAAACTGTTATCCAAGGTCCGAAACATAAAAGACAACAGGAACAGCGCCGATGCCAACAGCAACAGCAGCCGTTCCTTTTTGTGCCGCAAGTAGTGAAACAAACCGAGCCCGGCCAGCAACAGCAATGTCGGCACGTACATTAGCGAACCATTGATGTATTCGGGAAAAATCTTACCCAATACGATCGTCGACAGAAACAATGCAAGCAATAGCGCCGCATGGCCCGGCTTCAGCTGCATGATCTTTCGGCTATACAACCAGAAAAATGTCAATTGAAACAGTAGAATAAACACTAAATCCAACACCATAGCCCAGGGGGTCGCCAGGGTATGGAAGACGAAGCTGCCGATCCCGATAGCGGCGATCAACGCGATCAGCGATACCGAGCTTCCGTCAAGGGAATCCTGTTTCCTCGCCAAACGCCAGCAAAACCAAGCCGAGAACAAAAACACGATATTGCTGAGTGCGTTAATCGGCTCGGCCCAAAATCCGGAGTTCAGCCGCTCGCAATACAGATCAATCATTATGGAACCTCTTAACCGCAATGAATTTTATTCGATCTCGACACCGAAACCGCCGCCGCCGGGCGTCTCGATGAGCAATCGGTCGTCGGCTTGCAATTCGACGTGAGCGCAAGCCGGCAAAGAGATGACGTCGCCGTTTTTCCTTATCACGCAATTTACTCCGGGTTTGCCGGCGCCTCCGCCATGTAATCCAGGTTGAGTGCTTGCGCGGTGGCTGCTTAAAATATCGACCGACATCGGTTCGAAAAACCTGATCTGCCGGATAACGCCGTTACCGCCAACGAAGCGACCTGTACCGCCGCTGTTCCGGCGTATGGTAAAGCGCTCCAGCAGCACCGGAAAACGCCATTCGAGCACTTCCGGATCGGTGATGCGGGAATTTGTCATGTGTGTCTGCACCGCGTCACACCCGTCGAAACCGTTTCCGGCTCCCGCGCCGCCGCAAAGCGTTTCGTAGTACTGGTATTGGTGGTTGCCGAAGGTCAAATTGTTCATCGTTCCCTGGCTGGGCGACAACACGCCGAGCGCGACGTATAAAGCGTCTACGATATGTTGCGAAGTTTCGACGTTGCCGGCGACAACCGCCGCCGGATACTGCGGATTCAGAAACGACCCTTCCGGAATGACGATACTTAACGGTTTCAGGCAACCGGCATTCAACGGGATATCGTCGCGCACCAAGGTTCTGAACACATACAATACCGCAGCCTTGCAGACGGCCGCCGGGGCGTTGAAATTGGAATTTTGCAGCGCCGAGCTGCCGCCAAAGTCGATACGGGCCGTCAACCGTTGCTTATCGACGCTGACTTTTACCCGAATTTCGCCGCCCTGGTCCGTCCGGTAAATGCTTTGACCGTCGTTTAATTCGGCAATGACATTTTTCACGCAATACTCGGCATTGTCCTGCACGTGCCGCATATAGCTCTTAACGACCGGCAGCGAGTATTGCTTGACCATTTTCGTCAATTCCGACCGCCCTTTGGCATTGGCGGCGATCTGCGCCTGCAAATCGGCCATATTTTGCTCGGGGTTGCGCGCGGGATACTTCCCCCCGGCAAGCCAAGCTCGGAGCAGCCGTTCCTTCAAGCGGCCGCCTTCGACGATTTTCATGCCGCTGCAAAGCAACCCTTCCTCATCGATATGACGACTTGCGGAGGGCATGGAACCCGGCGTCATACCGCCGACGTCCGCATGGTGTCCGCGCGAGGCGACAAAAAACAATAATTGCTCGTTTAGGTCGTTAAATACCGGCGTAATCACTGTGATATCGGGAAGATGGGTGCCGCCATGATACGGCGAGTTCAGCATGAACACGTCACCCGGTTCGATCTCGTAGCCGTGTCGCTTCAGCAACGACTTTACGCTTTCTCCCATCGAACCCAAATGCACCGGAATATGCGGCGCATTCGCCACCAGTTCGCCTTCGCGATCGAAAACGGCGCAGGAAAAATCCATGCGCTCCTTGATATTGACCGAATGTGCGGTGTTTTGCAGCACAAATCCCATCTGTTCGGCGATCGACACGAACAGCCGGTTGAATATTTCCAGCATGACCGGATCGGCGCCCGCATGCTCGCCGTCGGTAAGCGGACGCCGCACCGCTTCAATACGGGTCAGAACAATGTTGTTCTGTGCGCTCACTTCCGCTTGCCAACCCGGTTCGATAACGATTGTGGACGTGCTTTCCAAGACAATCGCCGGGCCGTCGATTGTCGTGCCGGCCGATAGATTGTCTCGGTAAAAAATCGGTGTGTCGCGAAAGGCGTTGTCGGTGAACATCGCCGTCACGGCGACCGGCCTTAGGTCTTGTTCGGCCGGAAGCGGTATCGAGATTGCATGGTCCTCGCCGAGACCGACGATTTCGACCGAGACCGACTCCAGAATCAACGGTTTATCCTGATACAGGAAACCGAAATGGCGGCGGTATTTGTGCTCGAATTCGCCCAGCATGGCGGATTTATCGGCAAAACCGACGGCCAGTGAAGTGTCGGTTCCCTTGAAGCGCAATCTGGAGCTCGCCTTGGTGTCGATGCGATTGCCCGCGCTCAATTGCCGGCGCATTTCGACGATCCCGGCGTGCTCCAGTCGTTCCCGCAATGCAGCTAACTGCTCGAACGAAATGTCCTCCCATGGCTGTTCCACCGCTTGTTCCTTTAACAGCCTTAAATCGGCGAGTCCCATTCCATAGGCCGAGAGCAGTCCGCCGAAAGGATGCAATAAGATTCGTTGCATGCCCAGGCGGTCGGCCACCTTGCAAGCGTGCTGAGCGCCGGCCGCTCCGTAGCAGCAAAGGGTATATGCCGTGACGTCGTAGCCTTTTTGCACCGAAATCTTCTTGATTGCGGCTGCCATGTTTTCGACCGCCACCTCGAGAAAACCCTCCGCCACCTGCTCGGGACTGCGCCGGTCGCCGCTGGTTTCGGTTATGCTTTTCGCAAGCTCGGCGAACAATTCCTCTACCTTCCCGTAGTCCAGCGACTGGTCGCCTCCGGGGCCGAACACGGCGGGGAACAGTGGAAGTTTGCCCAGCATGATGTTGGCGTCGGTCACCGTCAGCGGCCCGCCGCGGCGGTAGCCGGCCGGCCCTGGGTTAGCTCCCGCCGATTCCGGTCCGACCCGGTATCTCATACCGTCGAACAGCAGTTTGGAGCCGCCGCCGGCGGCCACGGTATGTATGTTCAGCATCGGCACGCGCATGCGCACGCCGCCCACTTCGCTTTCGTAACAGCGTTCCAGTTCGCCGTCGTAATGAGCAACGTCGGTGGAGGTTCCGCCCATGTCGAAGGCGATGATCTTGTCGAAACCGGCCGCCTTGGCCGTTTTTACGGCACCGATGATACCGCCGGCGGGGCCGGAAAGAATGCAGTCCTTGCCCTGGAAATGATGTGCCTCGCTGAGGCCGCCGTTGGACTGCATGAATAGTAGTTGCGTTTTGTCGCCCGGCGCCAAGGCCAGGCCGGCGGAGACCTGATCGACGTAGCGACGCAAGACCGGCGATAAATAAGCGTCGACCACCGTCGTGCCCCCGCGGCCGACGATTTTCATGAACGGGCTGACCCGGTGCGAAACCGAAATCTGCTCGAAGCCGATTTGTTGCGCCAGTTGCGCCAACTGTTGTTCGTGCTGCGGAAACCGCCAGGCGTGCAGCAATACGATAGCTACCGACCGCAGTCCGGAATCGTAAAGGCGTTGCAGGTCGGTCCGGGCTTTGTCCGCAGCGAGCGCCTGCAAGACGTTTCCGTTGACGTCGATCCGTTCCTCGATTTCCACCACCGTTCGGTAAAGCTGCTCCGGCAGCTCGATCCGCAGCGCAAAAATGTCGGGCCGGTTCTGATAACCGATGCGCAGGCAGTCGCCGAAGCCTTTGGTGATCAGCAGGGCGGTGGGTTCGCCGGCCCGTTCCAGCAGCGCATTGGTGCCGACCGTGGTACCCATTTTGATGGCGTCGATGTTATCCGACAACGCTTGTCCCTCGGGCAATTGCAGGATTTCGTGCATCCCCTGGACGGCGGCGTCGCGGTAGCGTTCCGGGTTTTCCGACAGCAACTTGCGGGTGACCAATGCGCCGGCCGGCGAGCGGGCGACGATGTCGGTAAATGTGCCTCCGCGGTCTATCCAAAATTGCCAGCGGGCATTCGAGTCGGTCATCTGTCGGTTTTTATGATAGATTTATCGGTTAGGTAGCGGTAACCTAGCAGGTTAGGAAGGGTTCACTAAAGGCAAGGCCGATGTTTACAAGGCACTTATTATAAAATCTGAAAGTGATATTGTGGGGATTTAATTATGGCTAGAGCAATCAATATAACCAAATTGATCGGTAACACCGATCTGGTTAAGCTACAGCGTATCGTTCCGAATAATGCGGCGGAAGTCCTGGTTAAACTCGAATCGCGCAATCCCGGCGGTTCGGTCAAGGACCGCATAGGGTTGGCGATGATCGCCGCCGCGGAAAAAAACGGCGAGCTGGACAACGGCGGAACCATTATCGAGCCGACTTCCGGCAACACCGGCATCGCCTTGGCGATGGTTGCGGCGCAACGCGGCTACCAGTGCATACTCACGATGCCGGAAACCATGTCGGTGGAAAGACGACAGTTATTGGCATTGTACGGCGCGAAAATCGTCCTGACCCCCGGAGCGGAGGGAATGAAGGGAGCGATCGCCAAGGCGCGGGAAATTCTCGACGCGACGCCCGGCGGTTTCATGCCGCAGCAATTCGAAAACCCCGCCAATCCCGAAGTGCACCGGCAAACCACGGCCCAGGAAATCTGGGCGGCTACCGACGGCAAGGTCGACGCCTTCGTCTGCGGCGTCGGCACCGGCGGAACCATTTCCGGGGTCGCCGACGTGATCAAGAAACGCAATCCGAATTTCCGGGTGGTCGCGGTCGAGCCGGCCGAATCGCCGGTTATTTCCGGAGGAACCCACAGTCCGCACAAAATTCAAGGCATCGGGGCCGGTTTCATTCCCAAGAATCTCGACGTCGACTTGGTCGACGGTATCGAACTGGTCAGTACCGACGAAGCATTCGCGATGCGTAAACGGCTGATCGAGGAAGAGGGGATTATGGCCGGTATTTCCTCCGGCGCCAGCGTTTGCGCCGCAATCCGCGTTGCCGAGCAAATGGGCGAAGGCAATACCGTGGTCACGCTTGTCCACGATACCGGCGAGCGCTATTTGAGCATGAGCTGACGCGCGGTACGGAGCGTTTTGGCCGATTACGCGCAATATACCGGTCGCGGACGTCGCGGCGTCCGGCCGGGAAATGCGAATTCACTCGACACGGGAAAACCGTTCGTTTGCCGTGCGCTGTTTGTTAGTTGCGATGTCGGCTACGGCAAACGCTTAAAAACTTCGCGTTCCGTGCCCCCTCAGTCCGCGTTGTTACCGATGTTTCGCTATGCCTTAAGTAACGCCTGTTTGTATTGCCACTGCTCGGCCTCGTCGAATTGCCGGGAAAAATGCAGTTTGTCGGGCGTCCCCCAGGCGATCGGAATACCGTCCTTGAACAATACGCGGTGCCCCGATACGACGCCGACCCGTTCCCCCTGAGTGACGATTCCGGTCAGGTTGAGTGGATCGGCCGCGCTGATCGACAATAGCCGCCCCGTCTTTTCCTGCTTGCGAAGCTCCCTAAGTATGCCCAGTGCTTCCGGCAGCGCGAACTGCTCGCCGGCGAAACCCTGCACGAAGCGTCCGCCCCGTATTTCACCCCGCGCTTCCAGACGACGGTAGACATACAGCAATTCACGCCAGCTAGGCAAGCCTTCTTCCTTGTCCAGCAATTTGCGAAATATCACGCCGTAACGCCGCAGCAGGGTACGGGCGATATGTTCGGTCGCGACGTAGGGGTCGTCGGCTTCGAGCCGGGTAGGGCGCAGCAAGGCCCAGCGGCCGGCCGCCGCCAGCGGGTCCTGCAGGCGGTAGCGTTTATTGCGCCGTTGCAGAACTTTTTGCGGCAGAATCAGCGTTCTCAAGCCCTGGAAACCGTCCGAGGTGATCAGTCCGGCCGCGACCAGCTGTCCCAATGCCGATTCCAGTTGCGTTTGCAGCAGGCCGGTTTCGCTCGCCAATTCCTGGAAAAAACTGGCGCCCCATTGCTTCAAGGCGGCATGAACTTTTTCCGCCAACGCCGACAAATCCAACGCGCCGATCTCCGTTAACGGCGTCAACGAGCGCCAGTGCGGCAGCCGTTCGCGGGGCAACAACGCGACCGCGGTGGTTTTGCCGGCCGCTTTCGGAGTGCCGCCGGCGGGCTGTTTCAGGCGCAGCCAGATGAAACGCCCCGAATTGCACAGGCGGTCGAGGTCGGATGCGAAATAGGGCTGCAGGCGTTTCGGCAGAACTTCGGCCTCCCACGCCGCGGCGGGCAGGTTGAGCCCTTCCAGCTGACGCAGCACCTTGGCCAGAAATTCCTCGCCCTGGCCGGGCTCCTCCAAATGCTGCCAGCGAAACAGAAAACGCATCAGATCCGCCGGCGACACCGGTTCGATTTCGCTGCGTAATCGTTTTAACGTATAGCGGTGTATTCTCGCCAGCAAACCGCGTTCGCACCATTCGGTGGCAGCGGGGTCGGGCGTAAACGAACCCTGAATGACGATCCCCTGTTGCTGCAAGGCCGACAGCGCCGCTTCCGCTTGCGCGACCGCGCATCGCAACGGCTCGGCAAGCTCGGCGGCGGTGACCGGACCCAGTCCCTCCATCCGGCTGCGGATCAGTTCCCGTAGCGCGCTCTCGCGGTCGATGCCGGCATTGTCGAACAACATCGGTAAACCCGGCGACAGACCGGCGTCGGGGAACAGTATACGTAGCTCGTGAAGTCGTTCGGCGGCGACCCACAGCCGCTCGCCTGCGCTGCTCTCCAATACCGTGGCCCGACCGCCGGCCTGCAAGCTTTCCATGAACGTAGGCCAGCCGTGGGCGATGCGGTCGTGCAATGGCGACAGCGGTCCGCGCTCGCCTTCTTGTTCCGTGATAAACCCCAACACCAGCAGGGCGTCATGCAATTCGTCCTCGTTGCGCGCCTCCGGCCAGGCTTCGCAGCGGACCCTGGCAATCGCTTCCGGATCGAGACGGCCAATGTCGGCGGCTTCCTGGGGCGATGCGAAACGGCGTTGCTGTATCGCCAACGTTCGCCGCTCCTCAGCCGGAGCGTCGTCGAGAAAGGCGTAGGGCCTCGCGTTGATGATTTCCTGCGCCAGCGGCGAAGGACTGGTCAAGTCGCGGGCAACAATGCGAATTTCGCCGCGCTCCATCGCGGACAGTATGTGTTTCAGACCGTCGATGTCCATCAACTCGTGCAGACAATCCCACAGCGTCTGGTTGACCAGTGGGTGGTCGGGTATCTCGCGGTCGCCGGCGATATTCTCGAAACAGGCCAGCTGGTCCGGAAACACCACCGAGACCAGGTCTTCGGCATCGTTGCGTTGAAACGGCGCGGGCACCTTCTTGCCGCCGCGATTTCGCGGTACCGCGAGTGCCGTATTGGCGACCCAGCGCCAGCGGGTCGGGAACATCGGTGCCGCCAGCAAGGCCTGTTTCAGCACCTGTTCGACGCTGTCGGCCTTCAGGTAGCCGGCCGGTTCCTCCAGCGGAAAGCTGTGAGTCGGGCCCAGCGACAACACGATATTGTCCTCGCTGGCGGCTGCTTGTAATTCGAAGTTGAAACGGCGGCAGAAGCGTTTGCGCAACGCCAACCCCCAGGCCCGGTTGATGCGGGAACCGTAAGGCGAGTGGACGACGAAATGCATGTCCCCCGTTTCGTCGAAAAAACGCTCGAACACGATGCGACGGAAAGACGGCAGGACCGTCAGCGCGGCCTTGGCCGCCGCGAGATAATCGGCCAGCTGGCGGGCCGCGGCCTCGCTCAGCTGCAAGTCTTCGCGCAGGTAGCGCAATGCGCTATCGATGCCTTGCTCCAGCAGGCCGTCGATGCGCTCCGACAACGCCGACACCGCTTGCGACAATTCGTTTGTGCGCCCCGGTGCTTCGCCGAACCAGAACGGTATGTTGGGCGGTTGGCCGTGGGCATCCTCTACGTGCACCTTGCCCTGTTCGATCTTGAGCATCCGGTAAGAGCTGTTGCCGAGTTGGAAGATATCGCCGGGCAGGCTCTCGAAGGCGAAATCTTCGTTCAGCGTGCCGACAAACAGCCCTTCCGGTTGCAGGATCACGTCGTAGTCGAACTGGTCCGGAATTGCGCCGCCGTTCACCAGCGCGGTCAAACGGGCCCCTTTGCGGGCTCTGAGCATGCCGTGTACGGCGTCTCGATGCAAATAAGCACCGCGCCTGCCGCGCCGGGTATGGTAGCCGTCGGCCAGCATTTTAACGACGTTCTCGAACTGGCCTTGGTCCAGCCCCCGATAGGGCCAGGCCTTGTTGAAGGTTTGGTAAAGTTCGCGCTCGCTCCATTCCCGGCAGGCCACTTCGGCGACGATTTGTTGCGCCAATACGTCTAGCGGATGATCCGGAATCTCGATCCGGTCCAATTTATCGTGTGCGACGGCGGCCAATAACGCGGCGCATTCGCGCAAGTCGTCGCGCGACAACGGGAACAACCGCCCCTTGGGAATCGCACCCAAACGGTGGCCGGAACGGCCGACCCGCTGCAGAAAAGCGGCAATGCCGTGCGGCGAGCCTAGCTGGCAAACCAGATCGACATCGCCGATATCGATGCCCAGCTCCAGCGAAGCGGTGGCGACCAAGGCCTTCAATTCGCCTTGTTTCAGGCGTTGTTCGGCGGCCAGGCGGTGTTCCTTGGCCAGACTGCCGTGGTGCGACGTGACGGCGCTTTCGCCCAGTCTTTCGGCCAGCGCCGCTGCGGCGCGCTCGGCTAGGCGCCTGGTATTGACGAAGATCAAGGTCGTTTTGTGCTCCAACGCCAACTGCTCGAGACGGTCGTAGATTTCCGTCCATACCTCGTTGGCCATGACCGCCTCGAGCGGCGAACCCGGCACTTCGATCTTCAGGTCGCGGCGCCGGACATGGCCGGTATCGATGATCTTACAGGGCCTGGTACGATTGCCAACCAAATAGCGGGCGATTTCGTCCAGCGGTTTCTGCGTCGCCGACAGGCCGATGCGTACCGCTTCCCGTTCGGTAATCGCGTTCAGCCGTTCCAGCGATAGCAGCAGGTGGGCTCCGCGCTTGTTTCCGGCCAGCGCGTGGATTTCGTCGACGATGACGGTGCGCACCGGTTTCAGCATCTCCCGGCCGGATTCCGAAGTCAGCAGAATGTACAGCGATTCCGGCGTCGTGACCAGAATATGCGGCGGAAACCTCTTCATCGCCGTTCGTTCCTGTTGCGTGGTGTCGCCGGTACGGGTTTGCGCACGGATCACGACGCCGGGCAAACAGGCCTCGAGCAGGGCCATGTCGATCCCGGTCAAGGGTTGTTCCAGATTTTTGCGAATGTCGTTGGACAACGCCTTTAACGGCGAGACGTACAGAACCTGAGTGGCGTCGGGCAGACCGGCTTCAAGACCCTGTTTGACCAGCCGGTCGATCACCGCCAGAAAGGCCGCCAAGGTCTTGCCGGAACCGGTGGGTGCGGCGATCAACGCCGACTCGCCGGCTTGAATGACCGGCCAAGCCAGTTCCTGAACCGCCGACGGGCGTTCGAAATGGCGCACGAACCAGTCGGCAACGACGGGGTGAAACCGTTGCAACGGAAGAGGGGGCGAGGAAACCTCGCTTGCCAGTAAACTCATCGTGACTCTATCTTCGGCGATCCGCGCCGGTGCTTGTTCGCAAAGCCATTATTAACCTTAAAAAATATACAGGAACAGAACTTG
>JBNLFT010000086.1:0-10329 GCA_050305675.1 Methylococcaceae bacterium | reverse complement strand
AGGCTGGCGATTTTGCTGGTAGCGTGGCGAGACAAGGCCAGCGGCAAATCCTCCCTGACGATGCCGCAACCGTCGTCCCGGATGCGGATCAGCCGACTGCCGCCCTGTTCGATATCGATTTGAATCTGCCGCGCGCCGGCATCGAAACAGTTCTCCACCAACTCCTTGACCACCGATGCAGGCCTTTCCACCACCTCGCCGGCCGCGATTTGGTTGACTAACTGAGTGGGTAGAGCGTGTATGCGCATGAAACGGCCTAGCAAAAGACCGTATTTTACTGAACTGTCCGACGCCTGAAAACCTGAGAAGCGCCAAAGGGTGCTTTTAACGCGCCGAAAGCCGCGAAACGATCGGCCGCTAACCGCTGTCCGCCGGTATCATCAGCACCTGGCCTATCCGAACCGTATTGTCGGCCAACGAATTGGCCGCCTTGATCGCTTGCATGCTGACGCCGTACTGCTGGGCGATCCCCGACAGCGTGTCGCCGCGGCTGATCACGTGCCGCGCCCGCCGTCCGCTCGACGCTGCAGCCATCAGCGTATCCGGCGGCGCATATTCCCTAAAGTAATCCAGGACGCCGTGAAAGATCGCTGTCGCCATCTTGTGCTGATGCGCGCTGCTGCGTAATTTCTGCTCTTCATGCGGATTGGAAATGAACGCCGTTTCCACCAGGATGGACGGAATATCGGGCGACTTTAGTACCATAAAACCCGCTCGTTGCACCGTGTTCTTGTGCAAATGTCCGATTTGCCTGAAATTATTCAACACCTTGGCACCGACCTTGCGGCTGGCTTCCTTGGTCGCGGTCTGGGACAGATCGAGCAGCACCGAAGCCAGGGTTTCGTCCTTGTCGTCGAGACTGACGCCCCCGGCTAATTCCAGATCCGCCGAATTTTCATGGCTGGCCAGCCACCTCGCCGCTTCACTGGAAGCCCCACGCCTGGACAAGGTAAACACCGAAGCCCCTTTTACCCGGGAGTTCTTGAAGGCGTCGGCATGTATCGACACGAACAAATCCGCTTTCGCCTCGCGGGCGATATCCATGCGCTTTCTAAGCTTGATATAGTAATCGCCTTTACGCACCATCACCGCCTTCATGCCGGGCTGCCTGTCGATCAGCGCCGCCAATCTTTGCGCGATCGAAAACACCACCGCTTTCTCTTGCGTGCCATGCGGCCCGTGGGCACCGGGGTCCTCCCCGCCATGGCCGGCATCGACCGCGACGATGATGTCTCTGGCTTTGTTTCCGACCGTCTTCACGACGGCGGCAGGTTGCGGAGTAGGCCTGTCGGCCGGCCCAATGTCCTTGGGAAACAAATCCACCACCAGCCGGTTGCCGTACTGATGACTAGGCTTCAAGGTAAAACTCTTGGTCGCGACGTCCACTTTCAAATCGACCACGATCCGCAAGTCCGCCCCATGCCTGACGGCGCTGCGCACCTTGGAAAACAAAGGATGATCGGCCGGCGGCTGACTCAATGGCCGCATCAAGTGCGCGTTGTTGATATCGATCACCAAGCGCTCCGGATTCGCCAGCGGAAAGATCGTATGCCCAGGCGCTCGAGAAACATCGAACACCAGTCGGGTGTGGTCGGGAGCCGTCCAATAACGCAATGAATCGACTTTTATCTGCTCCGCACCGGCAACCGCCGCCAAAGACGACAGGAAGCACCAAGCAACAATTCTGCAAAACCGAGACATAACTTCATAACCCAAGCAACAATTTCGTTTAAATTATAGCAGTATGTCGTTGTTTTTCCAGTCTTGATTTAGCTTTTTCAATAATTGCTCCGGGGCCAGGCCGATTTCGGCGTCCCGACCCTGTCCGGCGACGCGCAAATGCAGCGACACATCGGGCGACGGCAGGTAACCTTCCCCCATTTCAGGCCATTCGACGAAGCAAAGCGCGCGGCGTTGCAAATAATCGCGGATGCCGATCCATTCCAGCTCCTCCGGGTCTTGCACCCGGTACAAGTCGAAGTGGAGCACTTCCCTCGCCCCCAATCGGTATTCCTCAACTAGCGTGTAAGTCGGACTTTTTACCGCCCCGACATGGCCCGCAGCGCGTAACACGCCCCGTACCAGACTGGTTTTCCCCGCCCCCAGATCGCCATACAGGAACACCAGACATTTTTCCGGCAATAGCCGCCACAATTCGGCGCCCAGGCGCTCTGTTTGCTCGTTTGTTTGCAGATGGATAATCACGAATTCAACAACTTCCTGATCCAAGGTAACAGATCGCTCGCCAGCAAGCCGCGCTCACCGTCGCCCAGAACAGCCGCATCGGCCGCCTCTCCGTGCGCGTATGCCGCCAGTTGCGTCGCAGCCGACGGTTCCATGCCCTGCGCCAGCAACGCTCCGATCATGCCCGCCAACAAGTCTCCCATCCCTCCCGACGCCATTCCCGGATTACCGGTCGTCGAAACGTAGAGTCGATGCTCGTCTTTGATCAAACTTCCCGCACCTTTCAACAAGGCAACGCCGCCGTAGCACTGTTGCAGCCGGCACACCGCGGCAAAACGATCTGCCGCGATGTCCCGCGTCGTCGATTGCAACAAGCGCGCCGCCTCCCCGGGATGCGGCGTGACGATCCAATCGTCCCTGCGCTGCGGCGATTGAGCCAGCAAATTAAGTCCGTCGGCATCGATAACGCACGGGACGGCGGCCTCTATGACGACGGCAAACATCGACCTTGCCCAAGTACTTTGCCCCAATCCCGGACCGATTACGACGACATTGGCCCGCTGCAACAAAACCGCCAACTGCGCCTCGTTTTCGACCGCATGACTCATGATTTCCGGACGGCCGCAATTCAGCGTCTGGGCGTGCGCCGCGCGCGTGGCGACGCTCACCAACCCGGCCCCCGCTCGGAGAGCGGCTTCCGACGCCAGTCGGATGGCGCCGCTGAATCCGCAATCGCCTCCGACCAGTAAAACATGGCCGTAATGTCCTTTGTGGGCGTTGCGTTGCCGGCGCGGCATCCTAGGTTTACTCACCAAGTGGGCGTTCGGCTGCAATTGTGCGGCAATGTCGGCTGGTACCGCCAAGTCGTCAAACACGATGTCGCCGCAAAACTCGGCCGCGTCGCCGGTAAACAACCCCTGTTTCAAGGCGATGAAGGTCACCGTGCAGTCCGCCTTCACGGCGCGACCTAACACCTGCCCGCTGTCGGCATGCAATCCCGAAGGGATATCGACCGCGACAACGCGGCTCCCCGACGTATTGATCGCCGCGATGGCCTGCTCGAACGCTCCGCCAACCGGGCGCGTCCGATCCAATCCGGTGCCGAGCAACGCGTCGACAATGACGCAAGATTCCGGCAATCGTTGCGCCTGAAAAGCACTGCACTCACCGCCGGCTTGCCGGTATTCGCGATAGGCGGTTAATGCGTCGCCCCGCAGCCGCTGATCGTCCACCAGCGACAGCACGGTCACTCGATAACCGCGCTCCAGCGCCAACTTGGCGACGACGTAGCCGTCGCCCGCATTGTTGCCGGCGCCGCAAAACACCAGCAAGCGGTCGCAAGCAGGCCAACGCGAGCGGACTTGATCGAACACCGCCGAGCCGGCCCTTTTCATTAGGACGATACCGGGCGTTCCCGCTCCGATGGCGAGGCGATCCAGCTCCCGGACTTGGGCCGCCGTGTATAACGAACGAGGTAAAATCTGCATGAACTTCCAACAACCGGCCAATAAACATCTCGACGCCTCGAGCGCATCGAAACGAGCGGATTAATTTAGCATGCTTTCGACGGCATTGAACCGATGTGGCGAAAAAAAGGCAGATTCACCTGGGTAAATCTGCCTGTACTAAGATCTTTCAAAGAGGAGTATGCCAGAATTGTCAGTTAAGAACTCGATGGCACGGTTACAATTATAGATACGCAACATACGCTTCGTATTGACCTATATCAACTATTGGCCACTTTTCGCGAACAACCGGAAATATCCTGCAATTCTTTGAGCAACACCGCGATTTTTTCCAATTCCACCGAGGCCTCCGATTTCACCATCGCCACTAATTTCAGGTAGCGATCGATTCCTACGCCGTAGGCTGCGAACCAATCGTCCAGCTTCTCCTGGATCGAGCCTCCGGTATGCTGCAATACCGCGAGCGACAACGCGCAGCATGCCGCGTTGAACTGTTCCAGACTGGTGCGCCGAGCCAGGGTCTGCCAAACGCCTTTCTCCGGCAGGCGGTTAATTTGGTCACGCAGCCACAGTAATTCCAGCGACTCCATCAAATGAAAAAATGCCTTGCCGCATTCCTGCAAGGAGCGATTGGTGCTTTTGTGCAACCAGATCACATCGAGGCATAGAAACAGCGTGTCCATCGTCGCCATGTTCAACGCCAGACCGGCCGGCACGCCTTGCTGTATGAAGCGATCTACTGCCTCGTCAATGCGCTTGTTGGACGCCTCGGACAAGATCTCCGGCAGCAAATGTTGCAACTGTTCGATGCCGCTTAGGTACAAGCCGACCTCCCGCTCGTCGGTTAACGGTTCGTCCCCGCCTAAGAACCAGCGCATCGCCCTGCCAACCAGTTTCCGCAAATGGTCGTAAAGCACGTCCACCAGTTCGTCGGCCAGATGCAGTTGCAGGTGTTCGATTTCCGACCATAAAGCGTCCACGCCGAATACCCGGCAGACGCGTTTATAGGTCGAGACGATGGTGCTGACCGTGTAGCCGGTCTCGTCCATCGCGCGAAACGGACAGACGATCCCCATGCGGTTGACCAAGGCATTGACCAGCCCGTTGGCGACGATTTGATGGGCCAAATAGTGTTGGTGGATTTGTTGCGGATATTTGATCCGCAACATTTCCGGAAAGTAACTTTCCAACTCCTGTTGCAGCAACGCCCGATCCAATTGGGCCAATTCCTCAAACAGTTTTTGCTTCAACAACTGCTTGCTGTAGGCCAGCAACACGCAGATCTCGGGCCGGTACAGGCCCTTGCCGCGGCTTTGACGATCCTGCAAGGCGTCGTTGGTCGGAATTGCTTCAAGGCTTCGATTCAGATGGCCGGAATTTTCCAGCAGTTCGATTAGCCACTGCATGCCCGGCATATCGCCGATAGACATGCGTTCGATCATGCTGATGGCGCGATTTTGCATGGTATTGTTGGTAAGCACCAATGTCGCCACCGCGTCGGTCATATTCGCCAGCAACTGGTTACGTTGTTTGGCCGTCAGATCGCCTTGGCTGACGAGGCCGTCGAGCAGGATCTTGATGTTGACTTCGTGATCGGAACAATCGACGCCCGCCGAGTTGTCGATCGAATCGGTATTCACGACGCCTCCCCTGCGCGCGTATTCGATACGGCCCGCCTGGGTAAAGCCGAGGTTGCCGCCCTCGGCGACGGCTCGGCACCGCAATTCCTTGCCGTTGACCCGTACCGCATCGTTGGCCCGGTCGCCGACCGCCAAATTGGATTCTCGTTCCGCCTTGACGTAGGTACCGATACCGCCGTTCCACAATAAATCGACCGGCGCGCACAGAACGCACTTGATCAACTCGTTGGGAGCAAGGTGATCGTGCCTGACGTTCAACCGTTCCATGACCTGGGGACTCAATTGAATCGATTTCAGCTGCCGCGAATACACGCCGCCGCCGTTGGATATCAAGGACCTGTCGTAATCGGACCAGGCGGCGCCGGCTACGCCGAACAGCCGTTTTCGTTCCAGAAAACTGATTTCCGGGTCGGGATCCGGGTCCAGGAAGATATGCTCGCGATCGAACGCGGCAACCAGCTTGATCTGCTTGGACAACAACATTCCGTTACCGAATACGTCGCCGACCATACCGCCGATTCCGACGACGCTAAACGGCTTCTTCAAATAATTGATTCCCAGCCGATTGAAGTGATGTTTGACGGACTCCCATGCGCCGCGCGCGGTAATGCCCATCATCTTGTGGTCGTATCCCAAGGAACCGCCGGAGGCAAACGCATCTCCCAACCAAAAGCCGTAGTTCGACGACAACTCGTTGGCGAAATCGGAAAACTGGGCCGTCCCCTTATCGGCGGCCACCACCAAGTAGGTGTCGTCGCCGTCGTAGCAATTAACCCCCTCGGGTTTGACGACTTGACCGTGCTGCAGATTGTCGGTCAGATCCAACAAGCCCTTGATCAAAATCCGGTAGCAACCGACCACTTCCTGCCGGCGCTGTTCCGGCACCGAAAATTTGTTGAGGTTTTTCACGATGAAGCCTCCTTTAGCGCCGGTGGGCACGATCACGGCGTTTTTGGTCATTTGCGCCTTCATCAAGCCCAGTACTTCGGTTCGAAAATCCTCCCGCCTGTCCGACCATCGCAGCCCGCCGCGAGCGACCGGCCCGCCGCGCAGATGTACGCCCTCCGCTCTGGGCGAATACACGAAGATTTCCCGGTACGGCACAGGCTTGGGCATCCCGTTGACCAATGCCGAATCGAACTTGGCGGCGAAGTAAGGGAACCCCAACTCGTCCTGCGGCTGTCTGAAATAATTCGTCCTCACGACGGCCTGGATCAAGTTCAGATAGCGCCGCAGAATTCGGTCCTCATCCAGCGAACTGACCTTGTCGATCGCCCGTTCTATCGCGTCACACAATTCGCTGCAACCGTTCTCGTCGGGCGCGAGCGATGGATCAAAGCGCTGGTCGAACAAATGGATCAGCAGTCTCACCACTTCCGGATTATTCGCCAACGTCGATTCAACATACGCCTGGCTGAACGCGATACCGATCTGCCGCAGGTACAAATAAAAGCCACGGAAAATATTGACCTGCTGCCAATCTATGCCGGCCCTGAGAATCAACTGGTTGAAACCGTCGTTCTCCATGCGCCCCTGCCAACATTGCTCGAACGCTTCCTCGAATCTCGGTTTCAAGCTGTCCAGATTGAGGCTGGCACCATCGCCTTCGATCAACAAGCCGAAATCGTGCATCCATAAGTCGTCGCTGCACCCTTTCTTGGCGATCGCATACGGCCGCTCGTCGCTGACCTTAACACCCATGTTCTCCAGCATCGGCAAACTGCGCGACAATGACGCCTGCCCCCTACTGAACAGTTTAAAGCGCAGGGTTTTCTCCCGCATCGCCGTCAACGGACTGTATAGCAGGGATTCGGCTTGCGCGACGCGATCCAACAACTGCTCGAAACGCTCGATATCGAGCACCGCGGTCCGGCTCGAATTGTCCTCCCGATAGGCCGCGCCGAAACTGTCCTGATAGGCGTTGTAAAGGGCATTGGCTTTGGCCTCGCCGTGATAGTTCAACAACTCCGCGCGAAGCTCGTCCCGCCAGTCGGTCAGCGCCTCGATAATCTTCTGCTCGATCTCCCTGACGTCGTAATCGATGCAGCAACCGATTTCGGTACGGATAATAAAATGAATCCTGGCCAGGATGGATTCCGACAGTTGCACGCTGAAATCGACGTTTTGCGCGGAAAAAGCTTCCAACAGTATTTGTTGTATTTTGCGCCGCGATTCGGTGTGATAACGGTCTCTGGGGACAAACACCAGCAACGACACGAAATGCCCGTAGACGTCGTGCCGCGCGAACACCCGCACCCGTTGCCGTTCCTGTAACCGAATGACCGCGGAAACGCATTCATAAAGCACTTCCCGGTCGGCCTGAAATATCTCGTCCCTCGGCAACGATTGGAAGATAAACGACAACGCCCGCGCGCGGTGCGAGCTTTTGCGAAATGCGAAGCGTTCGGTGACATAGAGGATTTTGTCGCTGACCAGCGGTATGCTCTTTAATTCGGTCAGATATGCGCTGGAACTGTACAAGCCGAGAAACCGTTTTTCTCCCGCCAATTTGCCATCCGCCGCATATTGTTTGATGCCGACGTAGTCCATGAACACCGGCCGGTGAACCGTCGACCTCGAAGTCGCTTTGGTGATTAGCAGGGGCTCGGGGTTGTCGATGCTGGCAAATGCATCGGCGGACATTGGCGTCTGGGTCGAATCCGGCAGCTTGGCGATGCTGTCGCGCAGTATCCCCAGGCCGCTGCCGGCTATCGGGATGAACCCCGGTTTGCCCGGTTCCTGCGCCAGCCCGTATTCTCGGTAACCCAGAAAAACGAAATGATCGTCGTGCAGCCATTGCAAGAATGCGGAGCTACCGGTACCCTGGACTTTTTCTTGCGACTCGGCCTGTTTCAACTCGGCGATCACCGTGCGCATTTTTTCCAGACACGCCGGCCAGTCCTGAGTCGCCGCGCGAACGTCGATCAGCACGTTCTGCAAACGCCGCTGCAGAAAATCCAATTGCCCCTGATCGGTCTGCCGATCGATTTCCAGATGCAGCAAACACTCCTCGCTTCCTGACTCCCCGCCCGCGGCGGCGAAATCGATGAAGTCTCCTTGCTCGTCTCTGACGACATTGTATATAGGATGGATGACCAAATGGTTGGTCAAACCCTGCTGATTGATCTCCATGGCGATGGATTGCAGCAAAAAGGGCATGTCCTCGATGACGATCTCGACGATGGTGTGCCGCGACTGCCAGCCGTTCGCTTCCAAGGTCGGGTTATAAACCCTGATTTTTTGCGAGCCTGCCCGAATTTGCAAGGCGAGGTTCCAGTGCGACATGACGGCGCCGTAAAGATCCGCCACGGCAATATGTTCCAGATCGTCGAACGGTACCAGGTCATAATAGTGCCGGCTGAAGGCGATCAGGCTATCCGCCGATTCCCCTGGCATTTTCTCCCTGATATACCGGTACAACTGATTCAGTACTTTTTCGCCGACTTGATTTTCCATGTGCCTTACCCATATGTTGCCTAACGACACTTTAGCCGCGCCGGCACAGAATTGCCAGTCGCCGTCAAGACACCGTCAATTTGTCGCCGAAAGGATGATGAACTTTTTGTTGGAGGCGACCAGACTGCAGCGCCGGAACAGTTTCTTCAGGCTGTGGTGGTAACCCAAATGGCGATTGCCGATTACCCGTAACTCTCCGCCTTTTCGCAGTACCCACCTCGAGTGTTTGAACATTTGCCAGGCGATGTGATCGCCGACGCTGTGTTGTTGATGAAACGGCGGATTACACACGATACAGTCGGCCGATTGTTCGGCAATGCCTTGCAAACAATTCGTCGTCACGAATTCGGCCCGACGCCTTCCTGCAAACGCCCGGTTGAAATTCTCTTCGGCCGACGCTACCGCCATGAAGGATTCGTCGACGAAACGAAGGCTGGACTGCGGGAAATTGCGGGCCAGCAACAGGCCCACCACGCCGTTACCGCAGCCCAAATCGATAAAGTCCCGGTAGCTAGGGTTGTCCGGCAAATGTTGCAGTAAAAAGCGGGTGCCGATATCGAGACGGTCGCGGGAAAACACGTTGGCATGATTGCACAAGACCAGATCGGAATCTTCCATGCGATAATCGACCGGGTAAGGGTTGTCCGGCACCCATCCGCGATCGGCTGGACGCGCCTCGATCAGGCGCGCTTTTTTTTTCGCCAAAGACGTAGTCACGGGACCCACCAGGCGCTCCAGCAGCGCCCACAGCGACGGCGGCAGATTCTTCACCATGCCGGCGGCGATCACCCGGCTCCGCTCGCTCAACAGAGGCCTCAAACGAATAAGCTGATACTCCAGCAACGCCAGAGTCTTGGGGACTTTGATCAACAAATAGTCGATCGGCGGCTGGGGCAACTGCAAACTGGTCAACAAAGTCACCTGTTCGGCAGCAATGCGGTTCGCCTCCAGGTTGATACGGGTGGCCTGCTGCGACAACCAGGAATCGGAAATCGCCGTGGGCCGATACCGGCTCAAAGCCACCGCCAAGGCCCCAAAACCGTCGTTCAAAACGACGACGCCGGCATTATCCGGCAGCTTGTCGGCCGCCAACTCCTCCAGCACATACTCGTCGGCGGCGTCCCAGGCCTGCAGGCTGTCGTGCGCTCGCAGCGGCAGACGTTGCAGGGAAAATTCGCCGTGCGCGACCCGCATTAGGGTTTCCATGAATTCTCCGGTAGGAAGACGAGCATCTATTCTATCAAATCGCAGACGCCACAGCGTTTGTCAAATACGGTAGAATAATCGATTTTTCCGGTTCCAAGAGTCATGACGCACATCCAGTGGTACCCCGGCCACATGCACAAGGCCAGCAAGGAAATTCAGCAAGCGCTGCCTAGGATCGATTTGATTATCGAAGTGCTGGATGCGCGCATCCCGTTCAGCAGTCAAAATCCGATGCTGTCGCGGCTGCGCGCCGACAAGCCCTGCATCAGGGTGTTGAACAAGAACGATCTGGCGGATCCACAACGAACCAAGGAATGGCAGGACTACCTGGAACGGGAACAGGGCGTCAAAACGCTGGCGCTAACGACTCGACAACC
>JBNLFT010000085.1:0-10465 GCA_050305675.1 Methylococcaceae bacterium | reverse complement strand
GAATTGCTTTTGGAGGAATTGATCCAGCATCTGTTCCACGTCGACAAGAGCCAGAGCCAATTGTACGTCTTTTATATATTGATCGCGTTGGCGGTGGGCATGCTGGTCTGGGCGTACCGCAGCGCCCCCCGGTTGCTGGTTGGTCTGAAAAATTATTTAAACCAGCAGTATAGCCGGCAAAAACAGCAGTGCATCGACTATTGGCAAGCCCAAACGCTTACCCAAAAACTGCTTTTGGTAACTGTTTACATCCCTTTGGTCTTGTACGTCGGCTCGTTTTTTCTCATCTGACCGCAGCAACCGGTGACGTTGCGAGCGAAGACCGTGATCGGTTCCGTATTAAGTGTTATCGACCCATTCGTAAAGCTCGATCATCGCGGGATCGCATTTGCAGCAACTGCTGCCGCAGGAAGAATCCACCGGCAACCGTTTTACTTTTCCCTTGCTGATCCACTTGCCGAGCATGCCGCGCAGAGCGTCGGCGTCGATATCGAAATGAACCGCCAAGTCGTTTAACGACACCCGTTTTCTATGCCGAAGGTAGTTTTTCAATTCAGACAAAATCATTGTTAAGCGCTTCGCTTTGATGGTTTTTTCCAAACAGCCACAGTCCGGCCACGGCCGCTAGAAGAAACAGACTCGACACGGCAACCCACAACAGCGCCGACTGCGGGTGCTCGCTGTAGGTCATCAATTGGTAAAACACGGTTGCCGTGATGTACGCCAGACCGGTCGTCCAGCACACCACGAAAACGGCCCAACCGGCACTGGTTTCACGGTAAATCGCCGCAGTGGCGGCAACGCACGGAGCGTAAAGCAGAATAAACAACAAATAGGAAAAGGCGCTGACCTTGCCGTCAAAACTTGCCTGCATGGCCGCGAAGGTTGCCGTGTTAACCTCCTGTTCGCTGGCGGCCGATTCCATATCGGAGACATCTCCGATATCCAAACCTAACGGATCCAACAGATTGTCGGCCACATCGATCAAATTCTCCGGAATCGATTGCCAGGCGTCCCATAACGCTTGACTCAGATCGAACGGATCGTCCTGTTCGGCCTCGGCGCCGGCCCCCATGCTCCCGTACAACGCGTCCAACGTACCGACCACCGCTTCTTTGGCCAACACGCCGGTGAAAATACCGACCGTTGCCGGCCAGTTGTCCGATGCGATTCCCATCGGTTCGAATATCGGCGTCAATCCCCTGCCGATTTCGCTTAAGACCGAGCGTTGACTGTTGGCCTGTCCGAAACTGCCGTCCGTCCCCAGCGCATTAAGAAAATTCAACACCAGCACCATCGGCACGATCACCTTGCCGGCGTTAAAGATAAACGCCTTCAAGCGTTCCCAGGTTTTCAGAAAGATACCGCGCAAAGTCGGCAGGTGATAGGCTGGCAATTCCATGATAAAGGGCGTTACTTCGCCCTTGAACACCGTATGGCGCATGGTAAGGCCGGTCAACACGGCGACCGCGATGCCGATCAAATACAGTCCGAACACCAGGTTCTGGCCGCCGACCGGAAAAAACGCCGCCGCAAACAGCGCATAAACCGGCAATCTTGCGCCGCACGACATGAAAGGGTTCATTAAGTTGGTCAAAATGCGGTCGCGGCGGTTGTCCAACGTCCGCGTCGCCATAATCGCCGGCACGTTGCAGCCGAAACCCACGATCATCGGTACGAACGACTTACCCGGTAAACCGATCAGGCACATGAAGCGATCCATGACGAACGCGGCCCGCGACATGTACCCGGAATCCTCCAGCGCCGATAAAAAGATAAAGAGAAAGCCGACGATGGGAATAAACGTGGCGACCACCTGCACGCCCCCTCCGGCTCCATCCGCAATCATCACGATGAGCCAATCCGGAAACTGCAATTGCTGCAAAACCACGGTCAACCCGTCAACCAGCAAAGCCCCCACGGCCAGATCGAAAAAATCGATGAAGGCGCTGCCGATGTTAATGGTAAACATAAACATCGCATACATGACTAGCAGAAAGATCGGTATTCCCAAGAACCGATTCAATACGACCTGGTCGATTTTTTCCGTCGTGTGTCGTGATACCTCATTCAGTTTGCATACGCAGGATTGCGCCAATTGGTTGACGAAACCGTAGCGCGCATCGGCGGTTAAAATATCGATGTCCTCGTCGGCCTTGTCCTCCACTTCATCTTGCAGCTGCTCGGCAACCCGAATCATCTCCGGACCGGCAATTTGTCGGGCCAACGTGTCGTTTTCCAACAAGCGCAAACTCAACCAGCGCAAATCGCAGGAAAATTCGGCCGCTCGCGCAGCGAGTCGCGGCAACAGGTCGTCAATGGCCAATTCGATTTCCTTATGATAGGAGACGACAATCTCCGGTATCGACGGGCGCTCAAAGGAGGCGTTCACCGCTTCTTTCAGCTCCTGCAATCCTAGGCCGGTCGCGGCAACGATCGGAACTACGGGGCAACCGAGCAAGCTCGACATCGCTGCGGTATCGATTTTGATGCCCCGCTTGGTCACCGCATCCATCATATTCAATGCGACGATCATTGGCACCCGCATTTCCAGCAACTGCGAGGTCAAATAAAGATTGCGCTCGATGTTGGTTGCATCGATTATATTGATAATCACATCCGCTTCGTGCCCGGCAACAAAGTCCCTTGCCACTTTCTCGTCCAGCGACACGGTATCGTCGGCCGACTCCAGGGAATAGGTTCCCGGCAGGTCGACTAATTCGACCTTATACTCTTGAAACGTATATTCACCGGTCTTTTTCTCTACCGTGACTCCGGGCCAGTTACCAACATGCTGCCTGGAGCCCGTCAATGCATTGAACAACGTGGTTTTCCCGCAATTGGGATTGCCCACCACACCCACGGTAAATCGTTTACTGTTCATAACTTTTCGACAATCAATACGGCCGCTTCATTTTTCCGCAACGATAGCGAGAAACCGCGAATTTTAATTTCCACCGGATCACCCAACGGCGCAAACCGCGTCACGGTAAAAACCGTACCCGGGGTCAGACCCATTGCCAGCAGTCGTTTTCGATATGCTTTGCCCGAGTCCGTGAACCCGACTATTTTCCCTGCATCGCCGACCGTCATGGCATTTAAGCTTTGTGTCATAAGCAATGTTAATTTCCTTTTATGGCAGTACTCGGCATCAATGTTAACCGACTCATAACATCCGAATTGCAATATGCTATCAGCACTTAATTAATAATCATTCTCATTAGTGAATGACTATACCATATCATGGCTTCATAATATAGAAAACTTTGAGTCGGATCGTTGCTACGGCGAGAAATTGTGTGTTTACCGGTAACGGTGAGGGAAAGTCACGACGACTTATTTGATTTCGGTCCTATCGATTTTCTTGCTGAGCTGAACATACTGCGCTTTCAGCCTGACAATATGCATCAGTGCGGCGAGAAAGCCGATGGCGATCCCGGCGAACAATTCGATGGTCAGGGCGACCGTCAGCGGGAGGGATATTGTAAAAAAATAAAGATTGATTTGGACCGACTGGAAATTCAGTACCGAGAAAATCAACGCAATAATAAAGACAGCAAAAAAAACAAGTAAGGCTAATACTCTCATTCTCGGGCTACTTTATCGACTGCGTTGATTGATGAAAATATGCCTTAATCAACGATCCTGTATTTTTCGCGCGAGGCATCGACACGATCCCGTAATTCCTTACCGGGTTTGAAATGCGGAACGTATTTTTCGGTCAAAGACACCGATTCGCCGGTTTTCGGGTTTCTTCCCATTCTTGGCGGCCGATGATGTAAAGAAAAACTGCCAAAGCCGCGAATTTCAATTCTTTCGCCGCTGGCCAACGTTTCGCTCATTTGCTCGATAATACATTTTACCGCCAGTTCCACATCTCTTAAGGCCAGATGCGGCTGTTGCCTTGCCAGCGTTTCAATTAATTCTGATTTCGTCACAGTCAATCCTGAATAAATAAAGAAGGGGGATGCAGAACCATCCCCCTGCCAACTTATTTATCGATTTGCTTAAAGATATCGCCGAGGGTAGGCGTTCCGGCCGCATTTTGCTGACCGTAATCTTTGATGGCATTTGACTCTTCTTCGATGTCTTTTGCCTTGATCGAAAGCGAGATGCTTTTCGCTTTTTTGTCGACGCCGATAAATTTAGCTTCGATTTCGTCGCCCTCGTTCAACAGAGTGCGAGCGTCTTCGACCCGGTCACGCTGAATTTCAGAGGCTCTCAAATAACCTTCAACGTTGTCGGCCAGCGTAATGACAGCACCCTTGGCATCGACTTCTTTCACGGTTCCGGTAACCAAGCTGCCTTTTTCATGCAGCGCGATAAAGTTTTGGAAAGGATCCTGTTCCAGTTGTTTGATGCCCAGCGAAATCCGCTCCCGTTCGGAATCCACCGCCAGGATCACGGTTTCGACTTCATCGCCTTTCTTGTACTTACGAATCGCTTCTTCGTCGTTTTCATTCCAGGAAATATCGGACATATGGACCAGACCGTCGATTCCACCATCCAGGCCGATGAAGATACCGAAATCGGTAATCGATTTGATCTTACCGGAGATTTTGTCGCCTTTGTTGTGGGTTGCGGCAAACTCATCCCAAGGATTCGGACGGCATTGCTTCATACCCAACGAGATACGACGACGTTCTTCGTCGATTTCCAAGACCATAACTTCGACTTCGTCGCCCAATTGAACCACTTTGGCCGGGTTGACATTCTTGTTGGTCCAATCCATTTCCGAAACGTGCACCAGACCTTCGACGCCCTCCTCGATCTCGACAAAGCAGCCGTAATCGGTCAAGTTGTTGACTTTGCCGAAGACGCGAGTTCCGGCCGGGTAACGACGGGCGATGTTTTGCCATGGATCCTCTTCCATCTGTTTCATGCCCAAGGAAACACGGGTTTTGTCTTTGTCGAACTTCAGTACCTTGACTTTGACTTCCTGGCCGATTTCGACGCATTCGGAAGGATGACGCACCCGGCGCCACGCCATATCGGTGATATGAAGCAAACCGTCGATACCGCCGAGGTCGATAAACGCGCCGTAATCGGTCAAATTCTTGACTACACCGGTGACGACCGCGCCGTCTTCCAGCGTTTTCATCAGCTCTTCGCGCTCCTCGCTGTACTCTTTCTCGACCACCGCACGACGCGACAGCACAACGTTATTGCGTTTTTGGTCGATCTTGATAACTTTGAATTCCAGATCACGGCCTTCCAGGAAGGTGGTATCCCGGATCGGCCGGACATCGACTAAAGAACCGGGCAGGAAGGCGCGTAACGCACCGACAGCCACGGTAAAACCGCCTCGGACCTTGCCGGTGATCCGGCCGACGACCGTTTGGTCTTTATCAAAGGCCTGTTCCAGCTCGCCCCAGGCTTTGTTTTTCTTGGCTTTATCGCGGGAAAGAAGCGTGGCGCCGAGTCCGTCTTCGAACAAATCGAGAGCAACCTCAATTTCATCGCCAACTTCAACCTCCAGGTCACCATCCGCATTCAAAAACTGCCATTTCGGAATTACACCTTCGGATTTGGCGTGGGTACTGACGATGACGAATTCATTTTCGATATCGACCACTGTACCCGTTAACATGGAGCCAGGACGCATTTCAGTCTTGGCTAAACTCTCTTCAAATAAATCAGCAAAGCTTTCGCTCATATTTCTTTCCCAAGCTTGTTTTCGTTCAAATCAACAAGCTTTAACATTTTCAATAAAGTTAAAATAAAGCTGCTTTAAGCAAGCAACGCCCAAACGGCCCTAACGGACCAAATTCATGATGGCTTCGATTACCTGTTCGATAGTCAAATCAGACGAATCCAGAAATAGCGCATCCTCCGCCATCGCCAACGGCGCCGTCTTACGTTCCCGGTCGCGGCGATCACGCTCTTCTATCTCACTGGTAATTTGATCAAGATTAGCATTTATCCCTTTCTCAATCAACTGTTTATATCGCCTTTTCGCTCTTTCCGCGGCACTGGCGGTCAAATATACCTTATATTCGGCCTCCGGAAACACCACGGTTCCCATATCCCGCCCGTCGGCAACCAAGCCCGGCAGCCGCTGAAAATCCTTTTGTTTTTGCAACAATACCGCCCGCACTTGCGGGTATGCGGCAACGATCGAAGCCGTGTTGCCGGTGGTTTCGCTGGCCAATTGCGGCGTAATGTCCCGACCATCCAAGATCACCGTCAGTTCGTCGCCGCAATCGAACTCTAACGACATCGCTTGCGCCGCCCGGGTCACCGCATCGACATCTAACACATCGATCCCGTCCCGTAGAACGGCTATCGCCAGCGAGCGGTATATAGAACCGCTGTCGAGATAATGCCAGCCCAACTTTTTGGCGATGGCGCGGCTGACCGTGCCTTTACCGGCACCGCTCGGCCCGTCAATGGCTAAAACCGGTATCTTCATTATTCACTGCTCAGCTGCAAGCCCAGAGTCGTCGCCAAGTCGCGGAACTCGGGGAACGAGGTATTGACATTCTCGCAATCGCTAATGGTAATCGTGCCGTTGGCCCTTAAACCGGCGATCGAGAACGACATCGCGATGCGGTGATCGCCGTGCGAATCGACGGTACCGCCGCCGATGCTGCTACCGTTGATGATCATCCCGTCCTCGGTAGGTTGGGCATCGACGCCGAGGCTCTGCAAACCGTCGGCCATTACCTGAATCCGATCGGATTCCTTGACCCGCAATTCCTTGGCTCCGGTCAAACGCGTTCGACCTTCGGCGCAAGCGGCGGCGACAAACAAAACCGGAAACTCGTCGATGGCCAGCGGCACCAAGTCTTCGGGAATATCGATGCCTTGCAATTGACTGGAACGGACGCGAATATCCGCGACCGGTTCGCCGCCGACGGAATGCTCGTTAGTAACCTCGATATCGGCGCCCATCAAACGCAAAATGTCGATGACTCCGGTACGGGTCGGATTGATACCGACGTGTTTTAACGTAACGTCGGAATCCGGCGCGATACTTGCCCCCACCAGAAAAAACGCCGCCGAGGAGATATCGCTCGGTACGTCGATCTCGCAAGCTTTCAGCGAGCCGTCGGAATCGATAATCGCCTTGTTGCCTTCGCGCACCACGGGATAGGAAAAACCGTTTAACATGCGCTCGGTGTGATCGCGGGTCGGAGCCGGTTCGGTGACGCTGGTTTCCCCCTCGGCGTACATCCCGGCCAATAACAGGCAGGACTTGACTTGAGCGCTGGCGATAGGCATCTCGTAATGGATACCCCGCAGTTTTGCTCCACCCCTGATCTTCAGCGGCGCGGTTCCGTCGGGCTGAGTTTCGATCTGCGCCCCCATTAGCGCCAGCGGTTCGGTCACGCGCCGCATCGGGCGCGATTCCAACGATTTGTCTCCGGTCAGCACGGTATCGAACGCCTGCCCCGACAACAAACCGCACAACAAACGCATAGAGGTGCCGGAATTGCCCAAATAAAGCGGTCCCTCGGGCTGCTTAAGCCCGTGCTTGCCGACCCCGTGAATCGTCACCTCGCCGTTAACCGGCCCATCGATTCGCACCCCCATGGCCCGAAACGCCTGCAACGTCGCCAAGGCATCCTCGGCATTCAGGAAGCCGGTGACGTGGGTCACGCCGTCCGCCAACGACCCCAACATAATGGAGCGATGCGACATGGATTTATCGCCCGGCACCCTGATTTCGCCGCGCAGACTGCCGCCCGGTTTAACTGTATATGTAATTTCTGCCATCTTATTTTTCTAACTGTTCAAGAAAACGTTGCCTTGCCTCGTTGGCATAAGTAAAAGTAGCGAAAAGCTGCTCACCATCATCGTGCTCCAGCATTCGCTGAATGTTGTTTAATTTGTCCTGCAACTGCCGGATCAGCGGAATGATTTCCTGCTTGTTGGCCATACAGATGTCCAGCCACATCGTCGGATCGCTGGACGCAATGCGGCTGAAATCTTTGAATCCGCCTGCAGCGTATTTAAAGATCTCGACCTGTTCGTCTTTGCGCCCCAGCAAATCCACTAAGGCGAAGGCCAAGATATGCGGCAGATGGCTGGTCGCGGCCAACACCGTATCGTGATGCGCCACATCCATCAACGACACGGTCGATCCCATGCCTTGCCAAAAACGGGTCACCTTATCGAGTGCTACCTGACTGCTATCCGTCAACGGCGTAATAATCAAGCGCTTGTTTTCGAACAAGTCCGCCCTGCCCGCCTCGACGCCGCTGCATTCGGCGCCGGCGATAGGGTGGGCCGGAATGAAATTGGCCGGAACCCGCCCGAATACCGCTTTCGCGGCATTGACGACACTCCCCTTGGTGCTGCAGACGTCGGTATAAACCGCGCTGTCGCTCCAATAAGGCTGCAGTAACTTAAAGGTCGGCTCGGCCGCACCGACGGGTACGGCGATCAGCACGCAATCGGCCCCGTTAACCGCCGGTCCGATCTCGGTAAAGTATTTGTCGACCACCCCCATCCGCTCGGCCAATTCCAGATTCGGCCTATCGAGTTCGCGGCCGAAGGCCACGACCTGCCGACACAAACCTTGATCACGCGCGGCTCTGGCTACTGAACTGCCGATCAGGCCGACGCCGACGATGCATAGGGTTTCAAACATCGTCGAGAACTGCGCTCAGTGCCGTTCGAAATATCCGATTTTCTTCTTCGGTCCCAATACTGACACGTAAATGATTCGGCATTTCGTAATTCGCGACCGGCCGGACGATTACCCCTCTTTGTAACAAAGACTGGTAAATCGGCATCGCCGGACGCCCCATATCCACAGCAACGAAATTGCCGGCCGAAGGAATCCAGTTCAGCCCCAACGCTTGGAAACACTCGGTCAGCTGTTGCATACCCGCATTGTTGGCCGCGATCGTTCTGGTCAAATAGTCCGAGTCGGACAATGCCGCCTCGGCGGCGGCCAACGCCAACATGTTGTTGTTGAAAGGCTGCCTGACCCGGTTCAGCAAATCGGCGATTTCGGGCGAAGACAAACTGTATCCGATACGCAGACCGGCAAGGCCGTATGCTTTCGAGAACGTTCGGGTGACGACCAGATTCGGGTATTTCGCCAACCAGGCGATCGCATCGACCCGCAGATCCGGCGCGACGTACTCGTAGTAGGCCTCGTCCAGTACGCACAACACCGAACTCGGCAATGCCTCGATAAAAGCCTCCAACGCATCCGCCGGCAATAAGGTACCGGTTGGGTTGTTGGGATTGGCGATAAACACCAGCCGCGTCCGCTCATTGATCGCAGCCGACATAGCCGGCAAATCATGGCCGAATTGTTGGGCCGCGACGATCCGGGCCGTCGCCCCGGCCGCCTGGGTAACGATCGGATAGACCGCAAACGCATGCTGAGAGAACACCACTTCCAGATCCGATGTCAAAAAGGTTCTGGCGACCAGTTCGAGTAATTCGTTGGAACCGTTACCGAGCGTTATCTGCGCCGGCTCGACGGACAATTTTTCCGCCAGTGCGCTTTTCAACCGGAATCCGTTGCCGTCGGGATAGCGGGTCAATTCCGGCAACGCCGCCTCGATCGCTCTGGCGACCGTCGGATTGGTGCCCAGCGGATTTTCGTTGGAGGCCAGCTTGACGATGCCGGTTATCCCCAACTCGCGTTCCAACTCCTCGATCGGTTTACCGGGAACGTAGGGGACGAGTTTCCGTACCCCCGCTACCGCCAAGGTACTAATGCTCTCGATGTATTTCATTGAATATAACGTACAGACAAAAAGACTTAAATAACGGCCTTAGGATAGGAACCGAGAATTTTCAACATACTGACATGACTTTCTAAAACGTCGAGCGCCCTGGCGACATTCTCATCGTCACGATGGCCGTTCAGGTCGATGAAGAACACGTAGTCCCACAGCCCCTGACGGGACGGGCGGGACTCTATATGCGCCATACTGATGCCGTATTCGGCAAACGGCGCCAATATTTTATACAGCGCGCCCGGCTGATTGCCGGTCGACACCAGGATCGAGGTCTTATCGAAACCGGTCGAGGAGGGTTGTTGCCGGCCGATAATGATAAAGCGCGTCGTATTGTTGGAGTCGTCCTCGATATTTTTCTCGAGTATATTCAGATCGTACAGTTCGGCGGCGACCGCGCCCGCAATTGCCGCCTTGTCGGGATGTTTCGAGGCCAATCGTGCCGCCTCGGCATTGCTACTGACGGCGGTGCACTCGATCCCGGGCAAATAAGCGCTCAGCCATTGCCGGCATTGCGCCAGCGACTGTTGATGGGAAAAAATCTCGCGTATGTCGCTCAGGCGTTCCATCCGCCCGATCAAGTTCTGATGCACCCGCAGTTCCACTTCCCCGCAGATCTGCAGCGACGAAGTCATAAACCGGTCCAGCGTGTGCGCGACGACGCCTTCGGTCGAATTTTCCACCGGCACCACGCCGAATTGACAATGGCCGTGCTCCACCGTTTTAAAGATGTCGTTAATGGTCGGCACCGCGATATCTTT
>JBNLFT010000084.1:0-10481 GCA_050305675.1 Methylococcaceae bacterium | reverse complement strand
GGGATCGCGTTTAATTCGGCTCGATGGCCTAATTCCCGGATCGCGGCGTGGATCAGCGGCGCTTGCTGAGCCGGCAACGAATAGGCGCCGTAGAGCCGCATGATCAGTTGCGGCGTAAAGCGGGGATTGATTAACAAAAGCAAGGCGCCGGAAACGGCGAGGATAAAGATGCCGTCGAGTCCCCATAGCAAGAATCCCAGCAGCAGCATGAAACTGCCCATGACCGAGAGCAACAATAGAGTCTGTAGTCGGTTGGTCAATGCGTGGTGCTTCCAATTGTCGATGTCGAGTGCCATGGATTGTTATCCCTGCTGTGGATGTCGGCAGTAAAGGGAAACGCTCCGTCTGCGGGGCGTTTCCCCGGTTAGCGAAAATTAGCGGATGACCAGATAGAAGTATCTGCCATCGCGGTTGATTTGCAATAGCAGTTCGTTCTCGGAACGACTCAAGGCTTTGCTCAAACTGTCCAAATCGTAGACCCGCATCCGGTTCGCCTCCATGATCACATCGCCCGGCCGCAAACCGCTATAGGCCGCCACCGAGTTGGGCGCAATGGCGACAATGACGACGCCGTCGCCTTTCGGGTTTTTTTCCAGCTTAACGCCCTGAAGCAATTTGTGTTGGCTGAGCGTTGCGGCAGACGCCTTGGCTTTTTCGACTTTGACGACGAATTCCTGCTCCCGGCCGTCACGGATCACAGTCAAATTCAATTTGTCCCCTATTTCCTTGACCGCAATCGTGCTACGCAGCTGGCCGGTAGAGCGTGTTGCTTTGCCGTCGACGCTGACGATGAGATCGCCGGCCTTCAGGCCCGATTTTTCCGCCGCCGAATCGTCCATGACACCGGTAATCAACACACCTTGCTGGCCGTGCTTCAGGTTGAAGGCCTTGCGTAATTCGGAATCGATGTCCTGGATAGTCACTCCTATCATGCCTCGCTTGACTTCGCCGTGGCGGACGATTTGTTGCATGCTCGCTTTTACCATGTCGATCGGTATCGCGAAACCGATGCCGATGTTGCCGCCCGAGGGAGCGATGATCGCGGTATTAATACCGATCAATTGGCCGTAAAGATTGACCAGGGCGCCGCCCGAGTTTCCGGGGTTTATCGAGGCGTCGGTTTGGATAAAATTCTCGTAACCTTCGATACCGAGACCGGAACGCCCCAAGGCGCTGACGACGCCGGTCGTAACCGTTTGTCCCAAGCCGAAAGGATTACCGATGGCGACGACGAAGTCACCAACCTCGAGTCGACTGGAATCGCCCAATTGCACCTCGGCCAGATCCGAACCGTTGATTTTCAGTACGCCGATATCCAGTTCCTTGTCCACGCCAACGACCTTGGCCTTAAAGTCGCGGCCGTCGATCAGCGATACATAAACTTCGTCGGCGTTATTGATGACATGGAAATTGGTAATGACCAAACCATTATCCTTGTCGACAATCACCCCGGAGCCGGCGCTTTGTTGTTGTCGTTTCGGGCGTTGACGGGGTTGTTCGGGTATCTGAAAGAAATGGCGGAAGAAAGGATCGTTCAGCAGCGGATTGTAGACTTCCCGGGTCGAAAAAGTGGAAATGTTGACTACCGCCGGATTCACTTTCTTCAGCATCGGCGCAATCGACGGCACCGGCTGGCCATTGCCGTCGAAAGCCGGTAAGGCGGCACCGGCCGCAGTAGCGGCGCCAAGAAGAATGCTCAGTAAAATACTTCGAACGTTTAATGTCATAATAACCTCTGCTAACAAAAAATGATGTGGGAACGGAATTCGGAATACGCCCACCGCTAGCGGTGATCGGCACGAGGCGGGCGGGATAAAGTTCTTAGCGGTTTTAGAAAGGTCTCTGGTAATCCTCCTTAATAACGGAACGGACGGAAAAACAGATAACGAAGTTTATTGTTGCCTTTTTACGATACATAGCGTTTTTCCGCCAAACTGCAATATCAGTTCAATTAGTGCTGATGCAACTCGAATGGTTCCGGCTTTTCGCACCAACTTGGAAAGAATGTCCGCTTCGGCGCTGCGAAACGGATGAGTCGGCAAACAATGCAGTTCGCTGCGGATTGATTTAAACTCACCGACGACTCGTTATTAAATTAAGGCTTCGGCAGTGGAATTTAAAGACTATTACAAGATCATGGGAGTCAGTCGCGATGCGAGCAAGGATGAAATCAAGCGGGCCTATCGTAAATTGGCGCGCAAATACCACCCGGACGTCAGCAAGGTGCCGGATGCCGAAGCGCGCTTCAAGGAAGTCGGCGAGGCCTATGAAGTCTTGAAAGATCCGGAAAAACGCGCGGCTTACGACCGTTTGGGCGCCAATTGGAAGGCCGGGCAAGATTTTCGTCCGCCCCCGGATTGGAATAAGGGCTTCGAATTTCATAGCGGCGGCTTTACCGGCGCCGATACCAGAGGATTCAGCGACTTTTTCGAATCCTTGTTCGGCGGCGGAATTTTCAAAGGTGAATTCGGTCAGCGAACCTACCGCGCTCGAGGCCAGGATTCCTTCGCCAAGATATCGATCGATTTGGACGACGCCTATCGCGGTGCCATCCGCAACATCAATCTGCGCAATACCGTGCTGGACGGCGAAGGCCGTCCGCAGGTTAAAAGCCGTCGCTTGAACGTGCACATACCGAAAGGTATTCATCAGGGGCAGCATATTCGCTTGGCCGGCCAGGGCGGCGCCGGCGCTGGCGACGGTAAGCCGGGCGATTTGTATTTACAGATCGAATTCAATCCGCATCGGTTTTACCGCGTCGACGGCAAGGATGTGTTAATGGAGTTGCCGGTGGCGCCGTGGGAACTGGCGTTGGGCGCCACCGTCAAGGCCCCTACCCCAGCCGGCACGGTAGACTTGAAGATTCCGCCGGCGACTCTTTCCGGTAAGAAGCTACGGCTGAAAGGACGAGGTATTCCCGGCAAGCCGCCCGGCGACTTGTATGTCATCCTGCAGGTCGCCTTGCCGCCGGCGGACAACGAACAGGCGCGGGCGCTATATCGCGACATGCAGCAGAAGCTTGGGTTTAATCCTCGCGCTGCAATGGGGGTTTAGATGACTGATAAGAGATATATTCTGAAAGGCGTCGTGCTGGAAGAGGAGACCGAATTCACGCTCGGCGATTTGAGCCGGGCCTGCTCGGTACACGCCGAATGGATCATAGCACTGGTCGACGAGGGGATATTGGAACCGAAGGGCAGGGATATCGCCGAATGGCGGTTCAGCGGCGAAACCCTGAAACGGGTTCTGGCCGTTCAGCGGTTACAACAGGATTTGGGTATCAATCTGCCCGGCACGGCGCTGGCGTTAGAGTTGCTCCAGGAGATCGATTCCTTGCGGGCTCGCTTGGCGGCGTTGGAAGGCCGTCGAGACGAATAGTACTCGGCCCGGCTATTGCGGTATGGCGAGCTTGGACGCCTTCTTCGCTTCGATATGCAGCATTATGGGCTTGGCTGCTGTCTGGCCTTGGCCGTTGCTACTAACGGCGCTGCTGTTTGCCGGCGTCTCGCTATTGCTGGTGCGGGGCTTTTTGCGGCGCGGGCAGTCGCGCCGCGATAAGCAAGCAGGCCCACAGCAGAAAATTCAGTGGCACAGCCTCGCTCCGGAGCGGGTGTTACCCGAATTGGGTGCCACGGCTAACGGTCTAACCTCGGCCGAGGTCGAGGTTAGATTGGGACGATATGGCCCCAACCGCCTGCCCGAAAGCAAGTCGCGCAGCGCCGTGTTACGCTTCCTCGGCCAATTCAACAATATTCTGATCTATGTGTTGTTGGTGACCGCAGTCATTACCTGGGTGCTGGGGCACAGTTTGGACAGCGCGGTGATCGTCGGCGTCGTGCTGATTAACGGCTTGATCGGTTTCATCCAGGAAGGCAAGGCCGAGGACGCCCTGCGTGCGATTCGCAAGATGCTGTCGCTGCAGGCCGCAGTGATTCGGGATGGAAAACAGTCGACCGTTCCGGCGGACGGTTTGGTTCCCGGCGATGTCGTTATGCTGCGTTCCGGCGATAAGGTGCCGGCCGATTTGCGGTTGCTCAAATGTCGAAATTTTCGGGTGCAGGAAGCCGTGTTGACCGGCGAATCGGTGCCGGTGGAAAAACGGGTGGCCGCGGTCGATCGGGAGGCGGAACTCGGCGACCGCCAGAGCATGGCCTATTCCGGCACGTTGGTCGCCAGCGGCCAGGCGACGGGGGTGGTGGTGGCGACCGGTCTCGCCACCGAAATCGGCGTAATCAGTGCGTTGGTCGCCAAAGTGGAAACCCTGGCCACGCCTTTGTTGAAGCAATTGGCCCATTTCGGACGCTGGTTGACCGTGGCGATCGTGCTGTTGGCCGCTCTCACCTTTCTCTTCGGATACTCTTATCGCGGCTATCCCCTGGCCGATATGTATATGGCGGCAGTGGGGCTGGCCGTTTCCGCGATTCCGGAAGGCCTGCCGGCGATCATGACGATTACGCTGGCGATCGGAGTACAACGCATGGCGCGGCGCCATGCCATCATCCGCCGTTTGCCCGCAGTCGAAACACTGGGTTCGGTGACGGTGATTTGTTCCGATAAAACCGGCACCTTGACGCGTAACGAAATGACCGTCAGCTCGGTGTTGACTGCCGAACAGCTTTTTTCAGTGACCGGCGTCGGCTACAACGTTCACGGCAGTTTTCGGCGGCAAGAGCGCGACGTCGAGGTCGTCGAATATCCGATCCTTCAGGAGTTGGCCCGAGCCGCGTTATTGTGTAACGATGCGGCGCTGAATGAAATAAACGGCTCCTGGACGTTGCACGGCGACCCGACCGAAGGCGCGTTGTTGACGATGGCAATGAAAGCGGGTCTGGAAATCAATCTGGAGCAGGAAAAATGGCCGCGGACCGACGTTATTCCGTTCGAAGCGGAACACCGTTTTATGGCCACCCTGCACCACGACCATGCCGGCCATGGATTTACCTATGTCAAAGGTGCGCCGGAGCGCTTGTTGGAGATGTGCAGCAAACAGCGCTGCAACGGCGAGGATAGGCCACTTGATCTTAGATTTTGGCAGCAGCGCATGCGGATCATGGCGCAACAAGGACAGCGTATGCTGGCGATCGCGACCAAAGCGGATAGCGGGCAAATGCGCGCTCTGCGCTATGCCGACCTGGAAACCGGGCTGACCCTGCTTGGCGTCGTCGGCATGATCGATCCGCCGCGCGAGGATGCGGTTGCCGCGGTCGGGCAGTGTTTGGCGGCGGGCATTAAGGTGAAGATGATTACCGGGGATCATGCCGATACCGCGCAGGCGATCGCCGAACAATTGGGATTGAATATCGACGGCGGCGTGCTCAGCGGCCATCAATTGGAAGATTTGTCCGCCGAACAAATGCAGCGGGCGGTCGGAACCGTCAACGTATTCGCCCGTTCCAGTCCGGAACATAAGCTGCGTCTGGTCAAGGCGCTGCAAGCCGGTGGAGAGATCGTGGCGATGACCGGCGACGGCGTCAACGACGCGCCGGCACTGAAGCGCGCGGACGTCGGCACGGCGATGGGCAACAAAGGCACCGAAGCAGCCAAGGAGGCGGCGGAAATGGTCTTGACCGACGACAATTTCGCGTCGCTGGCGCAGGCCGTGGTCGAAGGCCGCACCGTTTACGACAATCTGAAAAAGTCGATCCTGTTTATCTTGCCGACCAGTCTCGGCGAAGCCTTCGTCATTATTTCGGCGGTGATGGCGGGGGAAAAGTTGCCGATCACGCCGGTTCAGATACTGTGGGTCAATATGATCACGACGGTGACGCTGGCGCTGACCTTGGGGTTCGAGCCCAGCGAAAAAGGAATCATGCGGCGGCCGCCGCGCGCTCCTTCCGAGCCGCTGCTGACCAAATTGTTGGTATGGCGGATCGTTTTCGTCTCGCTGATCATGGTATGCGGTACGTTCGGCCTGTTTCTGTGGGAGGAGTTTCACGGCGAAGCGATAGAACATGCGCGAGCCGTGGCGATCAACACCTTGGTGATGTTCGAAATATTTTACTTGTTCAATTCCCGGAAGATCGAAAGTTCCGTTCTAAACGTCGAAGGCATCATCGGCAACCGCTTCGTCCTGCTCGCGGTTGCGTTGTTGATCTTATTTCAACTGGCGTTTACGTATTTCGGGCCGATGCAACGCCTGTTCGGCACAGTCGCGATTAGCGCCCGTCATTGGTTGTGGATCGTCGTGGTCGCGTTTTCGGTGTTGCCGCTGGTAGAGCTCGAGAAGTGGGCCATCAGGGCGCTAAAAAAGCGGACTGAAAAGCGCCGATAGCATACCCGCGTTTCCGGAGACCATATCCGGCGCGCAATCGGATCAATGTTACTTGACCGCTCTGATCAGTTTGACCATATCGCCGCTTGCAGGGTCCAGCAACACTTTCTGAAACGGGCAGGCCTGCACGTTTTTCACCGTTTGCCGTGTGATCTCGGCGCCGACCAGCGATTTGACCAGCGGATTCATCAGCTTCATCATCCAGGCCAGGAATCTGTTGGAGCTTAGTACGTGCTCCAACAGCAACACTTGGCCGCCCGGTTTGCAGACCCGGTACAGTTCCTGCAGGCCTTTTTGGGGTTTGGGCACGGAACAGAACACGAAGGTGGCAATAACGGTATCGAAACTGTTGTCGGCGTAGCATAACGATTCGATGTCCATCAGGTCCAGGTCGACGTCGATATTGCGCCGATCGCGTTTTTTACGGGCCTGGTCCAACATTTTGGGGCTAAAATCGATCGCGGTGATTCGGGCGTTTCCGGGATAGAGCGGAAAGTTTTTCCCCGTGCCGACGCCGACTTCGAGGATATGCGGGCCTTCCGCCTTGGCCCATAAGATTTTGCGCCAGCGGCTGAAAAACAGGCCTTCCAGGAACCCCTCCAGACCGTCGAAGAAAGGGGCGATGCGGTCGTAGCGTTTTCGGGTTTTGTCGCTTTCAGTGGGCATGTCGAGAAATTCCGGAAATGGGCCTGCAAGATATCCGCCCGAGCGGGGTTTTGCGATGCATTTTTACCGACCCGCGGTGGCGGTTCAGTCTTCCAGTTGTTGGATCCCGTCCAGGTACCATTTCGGCTGGATGCTGCTTTTTCCTTTCACGAAGTGCCATACCTCGCGCACTTGCTCGGCCTGATCGAACGGGTTTTCGCGCATGATGGTGTCGAACAGCACGACCGCTTCCAGTTCCGATCCCAACTCGCGCACCTCCAGCAATTCCGCCTCGAGTTTCAGGATATCGGTTTGGTTATTTTCGGAGGACGCTTGCAGTTGGTCCTGAATTTCGGCGAACACCTTGTCGGTGGTCAGTGCGCGGATTTCCGCCAGATCGCGATTGTCCCAGGCTTGCTGCAGGGTGCGGAAGGCGTTTTTGGCGCCGGCCAAAAAGTCCGCTTCGTTGAATCCGCTCGGCATGGCGGCCGGTGCGAAATCGGCGTCCGGTTGCAAACCGCTTTGGCCGTCGGCGTCGCCCTTGTTGTTCTTGCCGAACAGCAGATCGGTGTTGAAACCGGCCTGACGGTTGCCGTCGGAGGCGGCTTCGTCGGCTCGATAGCGGATCGGCTCGTTGCGATCGTCATACTGATCGTAGCGGTCGCGGTTATAAGCCGGCACATGTCGCTCCTGGCCGGCCTTGGCGGCGAATAAGCGGTACAGCAAGTAAGCGATGCCGCCGAATACCAGGAGGTCCATGAAATTAAAACCCTCGAAAGCGCCGCCGAAAAACAACGAGCCCAACAGGCCGCCCAACGCCAATGCACCCAGCATGCCCATCAGGCCGCCGCGCCTGGACAGACTTTGCCTGGCTGCCTGATTTTTTTGATAAGCCTGTTGCTGGCTGGCCGAACGGCTGGGCTGACTGGACGTCGAACGGCGGTAGGGGGAACTGTAAATGGACTTGCTGCCGAATGAAGTCCCGCCGCCGAAGCGTTTGGCTTCCGCATCGGAAATATTGCCCAAGGCCAATGTCAGGGAGATCGCTAACGCGCCTGCAAGAGTGAAAAATTTGTTCATATCTCGGTAATGTTGTCGGGAAAAAAGTTGAATAAATCAGATATCTCTTATATTCTTGCTAAACTTTTTTATTCGCGTAGCATAGATAATTAACCTTCGCTTAGCAATTGTTAACATGATTCCGGCTCTGCAAAAAATGACCATATGCTTATTGGCGTTGCTGCAACTTGCGGCACCGCTGGTGCATGCCCATTCCGGCATGGAAGCGGCCGGTCTCGGCGTACACATCCCGGGTTTGGAATCGTGGTCGGTTGGAGCGAATGAAGACGCGGTTAGTTCCGACAGCGACTATTTTCGGTCAAACAATTGCGTAGTCGCCGTCAGTTCCGCAATTAAGCAGAAACATTTGGTTTCCGTCGAACCCGCGTTCGATGGTGCGGCCGATTTCCCCGCCGACGTCTATACGGTGGCAACGGATTCCTCTCTGGTTAATTTTTCACCCCAATACGCTTGGATAATCTCCACCCCCCCCGTCTGTTCGCACGGTACCCGTGCGCCTCCTGTTATCCGCTGCCCTGTCGTATAGCAAATCCGGCTTTCTTGGTTCGTCGACGGCTCGTTAAAGCCGAACGCTGATCGGAGTCGAGCGGTTGAAACAAATTACACCGTTCCGTAGTGCGTCGCCGACCGACTAAAGCGAAGCCTGAAAACAAGCGCTTTGCCGTACCTTTGATTTGTAATGCAACGGCGTGATGAGTTCGTCGTGAGTTTGTTCGCAGTTGCCTGACGAGTCCGCTCAGCGGATTAAGCTGAAACCACTTTGTCTTAATGCGATTTTCGCACCCGGAGTTTTATTATGAAAGGCACTAGCCTTGCCAAATACTGCCTGCCGGTCTTGTGTCTGTCGGCTGCGGCGAGTTTCGCCGAGCCGGACTATATCGTCGAACACGTAGACCCGATTTCCGTCGACAGCCAGTTGACGCTGCCACAGTTACTCGAACAGACCATCGCAAACTATCCGGATCGTTTTCTTAATCCGGCCTTGCAACAAGAGGCGGACGCCTTGACGCAACGCGGCGATAGTTGGGTCGCCGGGGCATCCAGCGTTTCGCTGCAATACCTGGACGACGTGGTGGCGGACGGCATCGGCTACAAACAGATCACCGCGCAAGTAAACGTCCCGTTATGGAATTGGAACCAGCGTTCGGCCGGTCAGCGGGTGGCGGAGCAGGCCCAACAATCGGTTGCCATGCAATCCGCCGCACTGCGGTTGCAAGTCGCCGGTTTACTCCGCGGCGCATTATGGGACCTGACGCTGGAAGAGATCCGCTATCAGCAGGACAAGCAAATTCTGGAAATCGCCGACAAGTTGTTGCAGAAGATCCGGCAACGCGTCGACCTGGGCGATTTGCCGCGCTCCGATTATCTGTTGGCTAAATCGGACTACTTGCAAAAGCGATCGCTGCTGACCCAGGCCGAAGCGAAAATTATGCACGCCAGGAAAAACTACGCCAGCTTGACCGGAATAAGCAAAGTACCCGCAAATTTCAAGGAAAAGCTCAGCGACCTGAAAGCGGTCACCGAACAGCATCCGTTATTGCAGGCAGTCACCGCCCTGGTGGAACGTAAACAGGCCGAAGTCGAGTGGACCAAAAGCCAGGGTTCGGGCCAACCGGTGTTCCAGATCGGCATGCAGAACGAACGCGGACAGCGCGGCGAGAGATCGTTGCAAAGTGCCGGAGCCGGAATATCTATCCCGTTCGGCGGCGGTTCCTTTCTCGAGCCGCAGGTCGCTCAGGTCAATCTTGAGCTGAATCAAGCCTTGGCCGAGCGCGAACATTTGTTTCGTCAGTTGGAGAAAAATCTGCACGAGGCCAGGCATACGCTGGAAGTGGACGCGGCGGAGCTAAAAATCGCCAACGAAATGAAAGAGATTGCCGAGAAACATTTGAAAATGACCGAACTCAGTTTCGCCGCCGGTGAAATCAATCTGCTGGACTTGTTAAAGATTCAGGCGATGACAAACAATGCCGTCCGCCATGCCAAAGAGCACGAAGTCCAGCAACAACGCAATATCGCCTTCTACAATCAGGCCGTCGGAGTCCTACCATGAGAACCTTGTTAACCGCCCTGCTGCTTGTTGCCAGCACGGCCATCGTTGCCGAAACCGATCAAATCGTCATCTCGCAACAACAATTTTCTAATCTCGGGGTCAAGACCGGTCCTCTGCAAGCGGTCGAACAGATTCCTTTACTCTATGCGCCAGCCAAAGTCGTCGTGCCGCCCAGCCAGGAATTCATCGTCAGCGCCCCGCAAGTCGGGTTGATCTCCCGCCTCGAGGCCGCGGTCGGCGATCGAGTCGAAAAAGACCAGGTGTTGGCCCTGATCAACAGTCCGGACTTGCTGGCCCTGCAGCGCCAATACCTTAAAGCGGCCAGCGAAAAACACTTGGCCTGGCTGACTTACCGGCGCGACCAAAAATTGTTGCAGGAAGGCGTCATTGCCGATCGCCGCTGGCAGGAAACCAGCAGCCTTTACAACAGCA
>JBNLFT010000083.1:0-10534 GCA_050305675.1 Methylococcaceae bacterium | reverse complement strand
TCGTTGGAAATATAGCCGCCGGGTTTATACATCAACACTTCGGCGATATGGGCCAGGGTGTTGGTGTAGACATAGCCGATAGGCATTTGATCGGTATGGGTAACCTCCATGCGTTTGACCGCCTCTTCCTGGACATTGAAGAGGTCCGGTTCACTTCCCCACCATTCGCCTAAGATGATAAGAATGAGCAGAACAACTCCTAAAAAACTGCCAAAGGCCCAAAGAATTCCCTTCGATTTGGCATCTTCATGATCGGATATATTGTCTGACATTTATCGATAATCCTGCGCTGGGGTGGTGTGCAATAGAAAATACGCTACATTTATTGCCCGAAAATGTCGCCATAGTAGCATGTTTTTTATTTGTAAGGCTATGATGAAAATTGTAATTTATCCCGGGATCGATTTTGTCGGCCGGCTCGCGGCCACACCGGTTTAAATCGGCCGCGGCAGAATAATTCGCCGCTTGAGCCGCCGGCCGGCGGCGCAATAAAAGCGAGCGAAGACAAGATTAGCGAGCCTTCTTTTGGGCGCGCGGATGGGCTTTGTCGTAAACCTCGGCCAAGTGCTGAAAATCGAGATGGGTGTAGATCTGGGTGGTGCCGATATTGCTGTGTCCCAGCAGTTCTTGAACGGCCCTGATGTCCTGGCTGGACTCCAAGAAATGGCTGGCGAAGGAATGGCGCAGCATGTGAGGATGGACGTGTTCCGGCAGGCCGATTTTTACGCACCAGCGTTGCAAGCGCAGTTGGATGTTGCGCTGGCTGAGGCGGCCGCCGCGGGACGACGTGAACAAGGCGGATTCGTCGGTTTGCGGACGCCGGGCAAGCCATTTGCCGACGGCGCTGACGGCTTTGCCGCCGACCGGCAAGTCGCGCTGTTTGCCGCCCTTGCCGAAGCGAACCCGCAACATGCGTTGGTTGAGGTCGATGTCCCCGGTATCGAGGGCGGCTAGCTCGCTCAACCGCAAGCCCGACGAATAAAATAATTCGAACATCGCCGTGTCGCGGATCTCCAGAACCGAATCGGCGGGGCGATCGAGCATCCCGTTGATCTGGTCCACATCCAATGTTTTCGGCAGTTTGCGTGCTTGTTTCGGAGCCCGGACCTGCTTTGCCGGGTTTTGTGTCAGTAGTTTCCTTTTTAGCAGATAGTTAAAGAAGCTGCGCATAGACGACAATTCGCGTTGCAGCGTCTTGCTGCCGATACCGTTGCGGTGGCGGGCGGCGACATAGCGGCGGATGACAGCCGGACTCAGATCGGACCAGCGCGTGAGCCGGAGACTGTCGCAGTAATCCTGCAGGCGCTTCAGGTCGCGTTGATAATTGGTGACGGTGTGAGGCGAAGCGCGTTTTTCGACCTGCAGGGAGTTTAGAAAAGCGGCGAGTGTCTGTTCGGCCCCGGCGTGCATGGCGAATCAATTCAATAACGATATCAAACGGGTGCCGACAATTTCGCTCATCTGCGTCAAAAACAGGTTGCCCATGCTGTAATGGAAACGGTTTTCGTCGCGGCTGCCGATCGCGAGTATGCCTTCCAATTCGGTAAATGCCATCGGGATAATGGCGCACGACTTGACGTCGGTGGCGGCGTCACCGAATAAAAAACGCGCCTGGGCCAGCGTCGGACGGCCGCATTTTGCCTGATTGGTGGTCAGTTCCCGGTGGAAATGCTTCAGATTGGCGTCATCAGCGCCGACAAAAATATCGTCGACCTCGGAAGCTCCCTTTTCGCCGATAATTTTGATCGCGACGAAGTCGGTCAGAAAACATTCCGACAACACCTGGTTCAGATTGTGCCTCAGCTCTTCCAACGTTTTTGCCTCTAACATGGCCAGCGTCAATTCGTGCATACGGTTGAAGGCAGTGTCGTTTTCCCGGGCGATTTCGATCAGCGCGCTGAGTTGACTTTCCAGTTCCTGGTGTTTGCTGCGGAAGATCTCCAGCTGCTTGGAAATCAGCGATACCGCCTCGCCGCTGGGATGGGGAATACTGAGAGATTCCAGCAGGCTCAGATGATCGTGAAAAAAATGCGGATGCGCTTTAAGATAAAGCTCGACCTGTTGCGCGCTGATGTCCTCTTGAACTTCTGTCATAAGCGGATTTGCCCTTCGAATACCGAGACTGCCGGACCGGTCATCAGCACCGGCGTTCCGCGACCCGACCAACGGATTTGCAATTCGCCGCCGGGTAACTCGACGCCGACCTCCGAATCCAGCAGGTTTTGTTCTATCCCGATCACTACCGCGGCACAGGCGCCGCTGCCGCAGGCCAGGGTTTCGCCGGCGCCGCGCTCGTAAACGCGGAGTTTGATATGGTTTCTGTCGATAATTTGCATAAAGCCAATATTAGCCCGTTCTGGAAAAAAAGTGTGACTTTCCAGTGCCGCTCCCAGTTCGGCCACCGGCGCGCTGCGGATGTCATTGACTTGCAGCACGGCATGGGGATTTCCCATCGATACCGCGCCGAAAGCTTTTTCGCTGTTGTCGACGGTCACCGTGTAAAAACGCGATTCCTCTTCGGCCTTGATCGGAATCCGTCTCGGTTCGTGTCGCGGAATGCCCATGTTGACCGTTACCAGACCCTCCGGGTCGAGATGTAACACCAATTGGCCGGCATTGGTGTCGACCGTGATGTCTTGCTTGTCGGCTAATTGTTTGTCGTGGACGAAACGGGCGAAACAGCGTGCCCCGTTGCCGCATTGGGCGACCTCGCTGCCGTCGGCGTTGAAGATCCGGTATCTGAAATCGGCATTGGCGCTGACCGCTGCCTCCACTAGCAATAATTGGTCGAAGCCGATGCCGAAATGGCGGTCGGACATGAAGCGGATCTGTTCGGTGGTCAGCTCGACTCGTTGGTTGATCGCGTCGATAACGACGAAGTCGTTGCCCAGCCCGTGCATCTTGGTGAACTGAATCATCGTGGTGGTTTTCGCCTTCATGTTACGGGAGGAGGTGCTCTCCGGCCCACAACTGAGGGATCGATTCGCGTTCGCGGATCAAATGAACCCTCGTGCCGTCGACCATAACCTCGGCGACGCGCGGACGGGAATTGTAATTGGAGCTCATGGTAAAGCCGTAGGCGCCGGACGAGCGCACCGCCAGCAGATCGCCGGGTTCGATACTCAGGTTCCGGTTTTTGCCGAGAAAGTCACCGGTTTCGCAGACCGGGCCGACGATGTCCCAATCCGTCGGTGTGGCGGCGGACGCTTGACTTACCGGGATAATGTCTTGCCAGGCATTGTACAGAGACGGTCGCACCAGATCGTTCATCGCAGCGTCGACAATGGCGAAATTCTTGGCCTCGGTGGTTTTCAAATACTCCACCCGCGTCACCAGGATACCGGCGTTACCGGCGATGGCGCGGCCCGGTTCCAGCATGATTTCGAGCTCGCGTTCGGCCAGTTTGGCCAAAACCGCCGAGACGTATTCCCCCGGTTGCGGGGGGTGTTCGTCTTTGTAACGGATACCCAGGCCGCCGCCCAGGTCGAGGTGTTTCAGTACGATGCCCTCGGCCCGCAGAGCGTCGACCACGGTCAGCACCCGCTCCAAGGCGTCGAGGAACGGCCGGGTATCGGTCAGTTGCGAGCCGATGTGGCAATCGATGCCGACGATGTCGATATGCGGCATTTGCGCCGCGCGACGGTATTCTTGCAACGCTTGCCGGATGTCGATGCCGAATTTGTTTTCTTTAAGTCCGGTCGAAATATAGGGATGGGTCTTCGCGTCGACGTCCGGGTTGACCCGGAAAGAGACCGCCGCTTTGACTCCTAGCTCGCCTGCCAGCCGGTTAATGCGGTCCAATTCGCCGCTGACCTCGACGTTGAAGCAACGAATGCCGACCCGTAATGCCGCCAGGATCTCGTCCTCCCGCTTGCCGACACCCGAAAACACGATTTTGTCGGCACTGGCGCCGGCGGCGAGCACCCGTTCCATTTCGCCCTGCGAGACGATGTCGAATCCGGATCCCAATCGGGCCAGCAGATTCAAGATCGCGATATTCGAATTGGCTTTCACCGCATAGCAGATCAGATGGGGGTGACCGGCGAAGGATTGGTCGAAGGCGTGCCAATGTCGCTCCAGCGTGGCGCGCGAGTAGATGTAGCAGGGCGTACCGTATTGTTTGGCGATATCGGCGACTGCGACTTCTTCGGCGAACAACAGGCGGTCTTTATAGTTGAAATAATCCATGGTTATGGTTCTTCTTCCTCGTCGGGAACGTAAATCGGGGGTTTTTCGTCGGGCAGATAGAGCGGTCCGGTCTGGCCGCACGCTTGCAGCAGGAGCGCCATGATTGAGGCGGTCAAGGTTAATGGCAATGTCGTCTTCATAGCTAGTCGCGGTAAATTAATTCGGGTAGCGAGGTGGCCAATTGTGGCCAGAAAGCCAGAATCCCCAGCATCAGCAATTGAATCGCGATGAACGGAACGACGCCGCGATAGATCTGGCCGCTGCTGATTTGGGCCGGGGCCACGCCGCGCAGATAGAACAGGGCGAAGCCGAACGGCGGGGTCAGGAACGAGGTTTGTAAATTGATCGCGATCATGATGCCCAGCCATACCGGGTCCAGTCCCATTTCCAATAAAACCGGCCCGACGATGGGCACGATGACGAAGGTGATTTCGATAAAGTCGAGAACGAAACCCAACAGGAACATCACCAGCATGACGCTGAACATGGCGCCGAACTTGCCGCCGGGCAATTCCGACAGCAAGCCGACGATCAATTCCTCGCCCTCGAATCCGCGAAAAACCAACGAAAACAGCGCCGCTCCGATCAGGATCATGAACACCATGCTGGTGACGCGAGTGGTGTTTTGCATCACGTCGAGCAAGCGTTCCCGGCTCAGCTGTCTTTTCGCCACCGCCAGCAGGAGGGCGCCGGTTGCACCTACCGACGCGGCTTCGCTCGGCGTCGCCACGCCGCCCATGATCGATCCCAATACCGCAACGATCAGCAGCAGCGGGGCCGCTAGGCTTTTGATCACGCGCAGATAAAAGCCGGGTTCCCGCGGTTTTGGTTCCGGCGCCGGCATCGCCGACGGCGACAGCCATGCGGTCAGAACGATATACAGCAGATAGAGCAGGACCAGGGCCAGGCCCGGCAGCAGGGCGCCGGCGAACAAATCGCCGACCGACACGGTTTCCGGAGCGAATACGCCCATGTTCAATTGAGCCTGCTGATAGGCGGTGGAGATCACGTCGCCGAGCAAGACCAGAACGATCGACGGCGGAATGATTTGGCCGAGGGTGCCGGAAGCGCAGATCGTGCCGCAAGCGATGGCGGGGTGGTAGCGGTTGCGGAGCATCGTCGGCAGCGACAGCAGTCCCATCGTGACGACGGTAGCGCCGACGATACCGGTACTGGCCGCCATCAACATGCCGACCAACGTCACCGCGATGCCGAGGCCTCCGCGCAGCGACCCGAACAGTTCGGCCATGGTTTCCAGCAAATCCTCGGCAATCCGGGCACGTTCCAACATCACTCCCATGAACACGAACAGCGGCACGGCGATCAAGGTTTGGTTGTTCATGATGCCGAACAGGCGGTTCGGCAGGGCGTTCAGGAAAGCGGGGTCGAACAGATCGAATTGCATACCGACAGCGGCGAACAGCAGCGCAGTGCCGCTTAATGCGAAGGCAACCGGATATCCGGACATCAGAACGATGAAGACCGCGGCGAACATCCACAGCGCCATGGTGTTGTCCATTAACCCTCCATCCGTGCGGTCAAGTCGAGGGCCAGCAGCAAATTGCGCAAAAACATCGCGAGTCCTTGCAGGATTAATAGCAGAGCCATCACGATGATGCAACTTTTCAGCAAGTACACGCCGGGCAGTCCGCCCGAATTGGAGGAGCCTTCAAAAATTCGCCAGGAGTCGGTTACGTATTCCCAACTGCTCCAGATGATGAAGATACTGACCGGCAGCAGCAACAGCAGGGTGCCCAAGCAATCGATCCAAGCCCTGGTTCGGGAAGCGCAACGTTGATATAAAATGTCGACCCTGACATGCCCGTCGTGTTTGAGGGTGTAAGCCGCGCCGAGCATAAAAACCAGCGCGTGCAGGTAGGCAACCGATTCCTGCAGCGCGATCCAACCCAGATCGAAGGCATAGCGCAAGACGACGATGACGAAGGTAAGCAGGACCATGGCCAGCGTTAACCATGCAACGCTTTTTCCGATCCATTCGTTGACGAGGTCGATACAGTAGATAATACGCTCGCCGACGGCGACACAGAAGGACATAAAACAACCGGTTGAGATATACAAATGGGTGTCCGGAATCCTCCCTAATGAGTCATTATCTTTCGATGCATCCCCGTCTCGAATGCAATCGTTTCCTTTTCCGGACGTTAAGTCGACAATTCTACCCGAAAACCGGGTCAGTCTGAATTTTCCTGTACCGGATTTTCCTCGGCGTTTTCCGTGACGTTCGAAGTGGCTGCCGCTTCGCCGGCTAACGGATACGAATCGGCCAGCAATACCGGGATCATCAGCATTATCATGACGGCTACGGCAAAAAAGCCGGGATTGACGACGTGGGCCAGCCACCAGGCCGCAAGGCTAGCGCCGACGAACTGGAAAGGGTTGGGGAGCTTGATCGGTTCCATAACAAAAAAGGCAACGATAGGGAGACATGGCATGCGCCGGGCATGCCGGTTTGGCCCGATCAGCGGTTCGAACGGATCAGTTATTTAGGATGACGACCCGGTTGCGTCCGCTTTTCTTGGCCTGGTACATGGCTTTATCGGCGGCCGCGACCAGATCTTGATAGTGTTTGAACTTGGGATGATACATGACGACCCCGATACTGACCGTGATTGCTTGATTCTTGAATCGGTGCTTCAGTGCGGTGCCTTTCGCCTCGATTTTCTTGCGCAGTCGTTCGGCATATTGATAGGCGCCGGCGTGGCCGCTGTTACGCAGCACGAACAGGAACTCCTCACCGCCGTAACGACCGACAAAGTCTCCGCTGCGGGTGATTTCGCGCAAGATCCCGGCGACGATTTGCAGGGCGACGTCGCCGGCTTGGTGACCGCAGTTATCGTTCAGCACCTTGAAGTGATCGATATCGAGAAAACCGACAGCGACTTGGGATAGCTGGCTGGTTTCCTGCTGGAAGACCGTTTCCAGGTAGTCGGTCAGCATTCTCTTATTGGACAGGCCGGTCAGCGGATCGAGCTTGGCTTTCGATTTTTCCTCTTCGAATTGTTTGGCATTGTACAGCGCCGAACCCAGTTCGTTCGCTATCGGCGTAATCCGGGTCAGTATCTGGGGCGGAATCGGATGCTTGGTCCGGATATTGTCGGCATACAACAATGCGGTAAGGCGATTGTTTCGCAATACCGGAATGGCAATGAACTCGTCGACGCCAAGTTCCCTCAGCAGTTTTTGGTTCTTGTTAAAACGATCGGAAATCAGGTCGGCCTGCTGCGTTCTGAGACTGGTCAACAGGTCACCGACCAGATATTCCATCCGGATCTCGAAGTTGTCGACGCCTTCGCTTTCCGGCCAGCCATACGTGGCAACCAGACTGCGTTGTTTCGAGGTCATGTTCAACATGAACACCCTGTCGAACTGGAATGTCTCGCCGATCGCATGCAACGTTCGCGGAATAAAAATATCAGGGTCCAGGCTTTGATGGGGAACGGTCAGATTGGACAGAAAGTTTACCGGTTCCGGCTTGGCCTCTTGGATTATCGGCAAATGCGTTGACGACGTGGATTGACTCAGCGCAATCGAAGAATGAACGAGATTGGTCCGCAATCGTTGCAGCGCGGGAAATTCGATGTCATAAAAATGTGCGGTTTGGCGCATGTCCCGGTCGACAAGTTCGAGCAATGCTTCCAGGTCGAGATCTTCCATCGGAATATTGTTTAAAACGCTGGAAGGTAAATGGGGGGGCGCATTCAAGGTAAACGAACCGAGCCCGTGCAGCCAGGCCAAATAATCGGCAAATGCGACGATGGCGATTTCTTTCTTGTATTTCGCCGACAGCTTATCGGGAATCTCGTCCGAATTGTGGTGGGCGACTACCGCGGTAATGATTTCCGGAAGTTGCCACTCGCGGCAGAAAACATACCCTACCTGCTCGTGGGTTACCCCGTAAAAATCCGTTTCGCTCTTTAGCAGAAAAAGGGAGTCCTGAGCATAGTTTCCGATAAAACTGCTGTAGTTGATAATGCCGTATTTTTCCAGTATCAATTTACCGATATCGTGGATCAGTCCCGCCGTGTAGATTATCTCCGGATTCGGGTAATTCATAACTTTCGCAAGTTTCTCGCTTAGCGAGGCGACAAACAGACAGTGTTGCCAGAAAAACACCAAATCAAAGCGCTTGTTGCCTTGGTCTTTTATCAACGAGTTATAGAATAATAGTTTTAGCGCAAGGTTATGGATGTCGGCAAAACCGAGCAGACTGATCGCCTGCGGCAACGACGTTATTTTCTGCGGAAATCGGTACATGGCCGAATTGACGGTTTTTAGAATTTCTATCGCCAGCGTCGGCTCAGTTTCTACGACTTTGGTCAAGTCCTGGACGTCGGCGTTGTCATCGTTAGTCAATTGAAGCAACTTGATCGCGACGGCAGGAATTAGCGGCAACAAACCATGCTGCTGCGTGAGGGTTAGGTAAACGCTCTCTTTGAGAATATCGTTGTCTTGGGGAGCGGTGTTCATGTCGGCAAGAAGAAGTGAAGTCCCTATATTCGGCTTATGGTGAATCGGTCTTTCTGTGCGTTTCCCCGCATATATATCACAAGCCAGGCAATTGAGCACCTTGGGCTCGGATATTATGCCCGTTCCGGTCTTAATTCGGCAGAAAACCACGGAAAAATCTGACCTAAGCCAAGTATAGGCGGTTCTTGTCATAATTATTTCAAGTTAGGCGTGATACGATAGTGAAATTGATCAAAGTAATAGGAAACAAGGTTTTTTGCCGCCTTGGGTATCGACCGCCGGCCGGCGATTATTCCTGGAAATCGTCTGTGCAGTCAGCTTTCGAATGCCGAATATCCTCAGTTGTTTCCGCATCCTCCGAGGGCCGAAATGCATGCAACGGCGGCGGTGAATTGCAGCCGTTCGCGGTTGTCGGATTTGGGAAGCGTTTCCACTGCCGGGAATTACGGCTGGTCACGATCCAGAGTTCCTCGCGCAATTTTTATAAGCGAAAAGCAAATTCATAGATGTCCTCCACTCGTTTATCTTACCAATTGCCGGAAAATCTGAAGGCGGAAAAATTTGTCGCTAAGTTGGCCGCCAAGGCCGAACTGCAAATCGCCTCTCAGGAGTACGCCCAAAAAAAGTTTTACGACAGCTTCGATTGGCGGCTTTTCAACGCCGGTCTGCTGTGCCAGCTGGTGCGTTCCAAGTCGTCCTCGCAGCTCGATCTTTGCGATAGCGAGAGCGGCCTGACGGTCGCCAGCACGATGCTGGACGATGTGCCCTCCTTTGCCGACGAATTTAGCGATCAGGCATTCAAAGCGAGGCTGACGCCGATTTTGGAAATGCGGGCATTGCTGTCGCTGGCTTCGCTGTCGTATCGGGCATATCGGATCAATATATTGAACAAGGATGCCAAAACGACGGTTCGCATATTGTTGGAAGATTACGAATTGTTACCAGCGCGGCTGTATGTCCAACCGGTCAGGGGCTACGATAAGGCGGCAAAGCGCCTCGCCAATCTGTTGGAAAAAACCTTCGAATTGAAGCTGGCGAAAAAAAACGTACTGCATGCGGCGTTGAAATTGCAGGGCCGCAGGCCGCAAGACTATTCCTCCAAATTGGCGATTCAGTTGGATCCCAAAATGAGGGCCGATATTTCGTGCAAATATATTTATAGTCATTTGCTGAGGGCGATCAAACTCAACGAGGCCGGGACGATTGCCGATATCGACAGCGAATTCCTACATGATTTCAGAGTGGCGGTAAGGAGGACCCGCGCGGGATTGGGGCAGTTGAAAAACATACTGCCGGCGTCGGTGACCAAAGATTACGCGGATTTTTTCGCCTGGCTGGGACAGATAACCGGACACCCGCGCGACATGGACGTTTACCTGCTGCATTTCGCCGATTATCAGCAAAGCCTGCCGGAAGGTATGCGGGAAGATATCAAACCGTTAAAGGATTTCATCCGCCGCAAGCAACAGAAAGCCCGCAGCGAATTGGCGGCCAAACTGAAGTCGCCGGATTATCTGAACAAGCTGCAAGCCTGGGAAGACTATCTGAAAGAATCGCCGGCCAAAAAGCCGTCGGAAAGCCTGGCCATGCTTCCGATCAAGCGGATCGCGGACAAAAGGATCTGGAAGGTTTACCAACGAGTCCTGAAAGAAGGTAACGCCATTGGTGATCATTCTCCGCCGCAAGCATTGCATAGCTTGCGCAAGACCTGCAAGAAACTGCGCTATTTGATGGAGTTCTTTCAAAGTCTTTATCCGGAGAAAAAGATCGCCAGAATGATCAAGGAACTGAAAAAATTTCAAGATATACTGGGGGACTTTCAGGATTATCAAGTTCAGGAACAAACGCTGAAACAGTT
>JBNLFT010000082.1:0-10746 GCA_050305675.1 Methylococcaceae bacterium | reverse complement strand
CTTCGACCGGAGTGATCGATTCGTCGAGTTCGTGACCGTAAAGACTCAAACCCGCTTCCAGGCGCAACGTGTCGCGCGCACCTAAGCCGATCGCTTTGACTTGGGCAAACGACAACAGCAGTTCGGCCAATGCGTGAGCGTCGGTTGCGGCCACCGATATTTCGAAACCGTCTTCGCCGGTGTAACCGCTGCGGCTAATCAGGCAGTCGATTTCTCCCAGCCGGTCGGGGCGGATTTGCATGAATTTCAGGTGGCCGGCCTGGGGTGCCAGGAGCTGAATGACTTCGATCGCGGTCGGGCCTTGCAGTGCGAATAACTCACGCTCGGAGGCGATATAGCAGCGCTCGCCGAAGCGATCTTTCAGGAGCGAGAAATCCTTTTCCTTGCAGGCTGCGTTGACCACCAGCATGTAGCTTTTCTCGAGGCGGCTGATGATGATGTCGTCGACGACGCCGCCTTCGGCATTGGTCAGTACGGTATAACGCTGTTGCCCCAGTTCCAGCTTCCTGACTACGGCGGGGGTCAGCGATTCCAGTTGTTCGGCGACGTCGTCCCCTTCGATGAAGCATTGCCCCATGTGGGAGATGTCGAAAAAACCGGCCTGTTCGCGGCAGTGGCGGTGCTCGGCGATAATGCCGCTAGGGTAGTGCAGCGGCATCGAGAAACCGGCGAAAGGTACCATCTTGGCTTGCAAGGCCAGATGGAGCTCGTTCAAAGCGATGAGTTGAAGTTCGGACACTGGACTCGACCGGAAGCGGGTGATAGCTATAGTCTATGTCCGACGCCGGTCGAATTCAAATTTTCGCTCTAAGCCACTCCAGCCAGGCCGTCGGAAAGGTACCGTCGGCAATCGCGGAGACGACGCTTTCGTATGTGCGGAAGGCGGCGATTCCGGCCAGGATCAGGAATATGACGCCGCTGATTTTGTGCAACAGCGACAGCGGCAGTTTTTGCAGTATCGTGCGTCCGGCCAATACGCCCATCGCCGAGGTAAAGGTCAGGGCGGCCGTCGAGCCGATCCACACCGCATACGGATTGGCGGTGCTGCTGAAGGCGACCACCGCAAGCTGCGTTTTGTCTCCGAACTCGGCGAAGGTGATCAATACGAAGGTGGTGAAAAAAATGCCGTGACCGCTTTTTTCGACCACTTCCTCGCCTTCGTCCTCGGCATGGTTGAGCAGCGCATGGAGACCGAATGCCGCGAACAGCAACGCGACCGACGCCGCGACGACGTATTCCGGGAGCCATTTGGCGATGGCCGCGCCGAACACGACGGCCAGCGAATTCAATAGCGCAAAGGCGGCGATCGCGCCCCAAATGACCGGCATGCCGCGGTGTCTGGATGCCAGGGTCATGCAGACCAGCTGACTTTTGTCGCCGATTTCGGCCGCCGCGATCAGCGCAAAACTGGTGCCGGCGGTTGCCGTGAGTTGGGCGAAATGCTTCGAGAGCAGAAAATCAAGAATCGTTTGCAGAGTTTCCATTTATGTGAAGATTCCGGGATGGGGGCGGCCCGGCCAAGACAGCCGGACATGGCGCCGAGTATTTGTTGGACGGACGATGGTCAGCCGATGACTTTTTCCAACGACAACATGACAATGAATCCTGCCATCAGGGCGAAGGTCGCAATGCGCGAGCGGCCCTTGGCATGGGTTTCCGGGATAATTTCCTCGCTAATGACGAACAACATGGCGCCGGCGGCAAAACCCATGGCAATCGGCAATATTGGGGAAAACACCGAAACCATCGTCGCTCCCAGCAGGCCGCCGACCGGTTCGACCAATCCGGTCAATGTGGCGATGCCGACCGCTTTCCATTTGTTGTAGCCCAGACCGAGCAGGGGCAGCGCAACGGCCAGCCCTTCCGGCATGTTTTGCAGACCGATGGCGATGGCCAGGACGGTGCCGTTTTTGACGTCGCCTGACCCGAAGCTGACCCCGACCGACATGCCTTCGGGAAAATTGTGGATGGTGATGGCGATGATGAACAGCGAAATTTTCTGTATGGTGTCCAGATTGGTTCCCGGCGCCGAATCCAAATGCAGATGCGGCAATCTCTCGTCCGCATAGTGCAGAAACCAGGCGCCGATGATCATGCCGGCACAGGTGACCCACAACCCTTTGCCGGGCCAGAGCATGTCGCCGAACTCGATACCGGGAACGACCAACGAAAATGCCGTGGCGGCCAACATGACGCCGGCGGCCATACCCAACATGCTGCTGAACACGCGCGGCGAAATTTCCTTGAACAAGATGGCCGGCAGCGAGCCCAAGCCGGTTGCCAGGCCGGCCAGTATGCTGGCAAAGAAGCCGAGCACGACGATTTTGCCGAAGAGCAGGTACAAACCCCCGAATACAACCACCTGCGATAGTAGAAACAGGCCAAACAACGAAAGATATCGCTGCGGCTGAGGTTGAGCCATGATTTTCTGGTAATAGGCATTGGCCTGTAAACGAGCATACTGATCGTCGAGGAAGGTTTGAATATTTACCATGGCGTTTCCTGTTTTTATCGTTATAGAAGTCTCGCCATTATAGCCAAACCCAACGCAAAAAGTAGGGTTTTGCCGTAGGCCGACGTTTGCAGTTCGAGTTTACGTCGTCTGGGAATATTTCCTTTTTTGTTTCGGAAGGTGTATTCGGCATTCGGATTTCATTACCATCGTGGCTATTTGGCGAACACGAGAGAGAGATGAAAAAAATTGCGCAAAGCATGCTGCCTTTGTTCTGGCTGAGTGCGTCGGGAGACGTGCCGGCCGAGGAAAAAACCGCGGTCAGATTGGATACCGTGGAAGTCGTGGGGGTTACCCCTATGCAAGGCGGCATCTCCAAGGAAAAAATTCCGGCTCACATCCAGACGGTTACCGCGGAGCAATTGCGGGACGCGCAAAGTCTTTCCTTGTCCGACTACATGAACCGTTATTTGGGGAGCGTGCACATCAACGAGGCGCAAAACAACCCGTTGCAGCCCGACGTCTACTACCGGGGGTTCGTTGCCTCGCCGTTACTGGGGCTCCCGCAGGGATTGTCGGTTTACGTCAACGGCGTACGTTTCAACGAACCGTTCGGCGATTCGGTCAATTGGGACCTACTACCGCCGGGCGCGATCGATACGACGACGTTGAGCCCGGGTTCGAATCCGGTATACGGCTTGAACACCCTGGGCGGAGCCATTTCGATCCGTACCAAGACCGGTTTCTCGGCCCCGGTCCATCAACTGGAAGCCTACGGTGGATCCTGGGACCGCCATTCCGAGGAGCTGAGCAGCGGCTGGAACGACGGAACCTGGGGTTACTTCATCGACCTGCGCCATTTCGACGAAAAAGGCTGGCGCGATTTTTCTCCGACCTCGGCGCAACAGGTTTTTGGCACCTTGAGTTGGCGCGGTGCGCGCGGCAGCCTGGATCTGACGCTGGGTGCCAACGACAACGATATGAAAGGCAACGGCGCGGTGCCGAATCAATTGCATAATCTGCAACGGAAGGCGATCTTCACCCATCCCGATCAAACCATCACCCGGATGTTTGTTTCCGAATTGGAAGGTAGCTACGATATCGCCGACAACATGCAGCTGAGCGGCAACGCCTATTTCAGACAAAACCGGATCAGGACTTTTAATGGCGACGATAGCGATTTTGCTCCCTGCGATCCGCCCAACGGCTTGTTATGCGACGATGCGGGTTCGATCGTCGAGGATATTTTCGGCAACCAGGTCGCCGCAACCGACGCCGTCGAAGGGGCCACCAACAACACCAGCCAGACTCACATGCGCAGCGCCGGCGGTACGTTGCAGTCGTTGTTCAACTACGACTTATTCGGCCACGAAAACAGTTTTATTTTCGGTGCCTCCTACGACCATGCCGAGGTTCATTTCGAGTCCGATACCGAACTCGCGCAGTTGACCGATACGCGGGGAACGACCGGTAGCGGCATCTTGGTTAACGAAGCCAGAGTCAGGTTGAATACCACTACCGAGAACTACAGTTTTTACTTTAGCGATACTTTTTCGGTGACCGACCGTTTCGCTCTAACCTTTGCCGGCCGTTACAATCACACCAGTATCGATATGCGCAATCAGTATGTTGACGGCGAGGACAAATTGAGCGGCCAGCACAATTTCGAGCGTTTCAACCCGTCGGTCGGCTATACCTGGAACCTGCTAAACAACGTGACGATGTACGGCAGTTACAGCGAATCCTCCCGGGTACCGACGCCGATGGAACTCAGTTGCGCCGACCCGGACGACCCGTGCCGGCTGCCGAATTCGTTTTTGTCCGATCCTCCGCTCGACCAGGTGGTGGCGAAGTCATGGGAAACCGGTTTTCGGGGCGATCTGAACGAATGGTTGGAGGACGGCAGGCTGACATGGAATGTCGGTTTCTTCCACACCACGAATCACGACGACATTATTTTCCGCCGAGACGGCGACAGCCCGAGCGAAGGTTTCTTCAGCAACGTCGGAAAAACCTTGCGTTACGGCGTCGAGAGCGGCCTCAGCGTCGACCTTCCGCAGTTGTTTAGCGAGATTGATGATTGGCGTTTTTCCACCAATTACACGTATCTGAACGCACGTTTTTTGGACGGCTTTCCGATTCAGGATCCTCGGGACATGGAAAATCCGACCCGGCTCGACGTCGAACGCGGAGACCGCATTCCGGGATTGCCGGAACATATCTATAAGGCGAGTCTGGGGGTGACGTTATGGCAGCGCTGGTCGCTGGCGATCGATACGCAATACAGCGGCGAACAGTATTTTCGCGGCGACGAGGCGAACGTCACCGATCCGCTGGGTGGTTATTGGATTTTCAATGCTCGGACCGAATTCAAGGTCAACCCGCATTTGGCCTTCTTTGGCAAGATCGACAATATCTTCGATCGCGATTACAAGACTTTCGGGGTCTATGGACAGTCGGACGAAGTGCTCGGCGATAGCTTGGGGATCGACGATACTCGATTCGTTTCGCCGGGAGCTCCCAGGGCCGGGTGGGTCGGCGTGCGTCTGACCTTATAACGTAAAGTCTGCCGCAGTCGGCGCATTTGTCGGGTACGGTGGATGCGCCATGCGGATAGTTCTCCCGGTATGGCGAGAAATCGGCGCAGGTTGTAAAATTGCCGGCGGACGCTCGGTTCTGTCGATGATGATTTTCTTTCGGGCAATAAAAAGCCCGCTGAACGCGGGCATCTCCAAACTTATTATTTTTATTATTGTTTTTGGATTTGTATGCTTGCCTTTTGGCAATAATAACTAAGCAGTTACTATTCTTTATTATAGTTGTTGTCAAAAGCCTTCAAAAGGCTGCTCTCCTCCTCATATGACGACAGTTATGTCGAACTCACTCCGTAAGTTGCAAAAGAGTTTATATCAAAAAAAACATAGGTGTCTATCAAAAAAAATGATTTTATTAAAAAAAAGGTGTCGACACAAAAATATTTATGAAATACAGTGGCTTAACACAATAAGTTTTTCCTAATACATTGAATTTCCACTGCAATTAGTGCCTTTATTGGTTGCGCTTGCGTTGTCTTTCTTCGTTGAGGAAGAACTCCAAGCGTTCGTTGAGTATGGCTTGTTGATAGAAATTCAAGTTCTTGGCTTGCTTGGCCAGTTTGATTTGCAAGATGGCGGCTTCGGTTTGGCCCTTGCCGTAATAGTACTCGGCCAAGTAACGGTGCGACTCCACATCCTGGCTCAGTTCGGCCAAGGACTGTGCCATCAGCTCAAAATAGATCGGTCGTTTTTGGGTGCCGGAGTCGAGCGTTTTCAGTGTCTGCAGCGCCTGGTCGGCGTGTCCGGTTTTCAATAAGGTCTGGATCAGCTCGATCCTGATCGCGACGTCGTTAGGGAAATCGTACAGCGCCCGTTTGAAAAGTTTTAGCGCACGCTCGAATTGGCGGCTGTCCAGTGCCGTGCGGGCCAGCGCGGTGGCGAATTGGGGTTGGTTCGGATATTGTTCGGTCAATTGCCGAAAAATCGTATCCGCGTCGGCGAAATGCTGAGTTTTCAACTTTATCAGGGCGATGCCGTAACGGGCGACGGCTCGTTGAAATTCGGTTCCCTGGTGTTCACGCACCTGAAAATAATGCAGTGTATCGTCTTCGTCCTTGCCGGTCAGGACCCTGAGCTTGGCTTTCGCCAGTTGATAGCCTTTGGAATCCGGAAATTGTTTGTACGGATATTTGTCGGCGCGGCCGCGGGTGTCCGCTATTCTCGACGCGGAAACCGGGTGGGTGCGGAGAAATTCGGGTATCGCTTGGCCGTAGTAGCGAGTCGATTGCTGTAAGCGTTCGAAGAAAACCGGCATGCTGCGCGGATCGAAGTCGGCATTGGCCAGCGTCTGCATGCCGACCCGGTCGGCTTCCATCTCGTTGTCGCGAGTGAAATCGATCTGGAATTGGGCGCTGCCGGCCTGTACCGCCATGATTGCGGCTTGTCCCAGCTCGGGCGACTGGGTTCCCAGCAGGATTGCGGCCAACATCGCAGCGGCCGTCGGGAGCGATAACTTGCTGGCGGCTTCGAAGGCGCGATACAAATGGCGCTGGGTGACGTGAGCGACCTCGTGCGCCATTACGGAGGCCAGTTCGCTTTCCGCTTCGGTCAGCAGAAGCAGACCGGAATTGACGCCGATATAGCCGCCGGGACCGGCAAAGGCGTTGATCTCTTTGTCCAGCACGACAAAAAAGTGAAACGGATAGCCGGGAGCATCGCTGTTGACGACCAACTGCCGACCGATAGTCTCGATGTATTGTTGGATTTCCGGATCTTCGTTGATCCTGATCTGGGCATGCAGGTTGCGGAAGAATGCCTCACCCAATTCTTGTTCCTGCAGCGGGGAAATCAAGGCCCCGGATGAGTCGCCCATTTCCGGGAGTTCGATCTGATCGATATCGACCGCAAACGCGGCGGACGGTAACGCGATGGCCAAGGCGAGAAAAAGGCTGTTAAGTTTCATGCGGGGTATGACCGGACCGGTCGGGTTAAGTTCAGATCAGTGGTTCCGGGAAAGAAAAGCTTCGAAAGCAGATTGCTCGAGCGGTTTGCTGTAGTAATAGCCTTGATAATGATAGCAACCTTGTTTGTTCAGGAATTCGAATTGTTCGTCGGTTTCGACGCCTTCGGCGATGACTTTTAACTTCATGTGCTTAGCCATCGCGATTATGGTTTCAATGATCGCCTGGTCGTTACTGTCCCGGCTGATGTCCTTGATAAACGTCTTGTCGATTTTCAGTTCGCCGAGCGGAAGACGTTTTAAATAGGCCAAGGAAGAATAACCGGTACCGAAATCGTCGATGGAAAAATTGACGCCGATTTTTTTTAGTTGCTGCATTTTTTCGATCGTTTTTTCGATATGGGTCAGCAACAGGTTTTCGGTGATTTCAAGCATGATGGTGTTCGGCGGCAGGTTATATTGCCGGATGATCATCGATACCTCGCTCACGAAAGTTTCTTGTTTGAATTGTTTCGGACTGATGTTTATCGACATCGTATGTTGCGGCGTCATGATGCCTTTTTGCAGCCAGGTGGTCATCTGCAGCAATGCCGTCTGCAGGACCCAGCGGCTCAGTTTCAGGATCAGCGCGCTTTCTTCGGCGACCGGAATAAAGTGTTCGGGGCTGATAAATCCCTTTTCCGGATGCTGCCAACGCAACAACACTTCAGCGCCTATCACCCGGCCTTCCGCATCGAATTGCGGCTGGTAATGCAATTGCAATTGATCTTCGGCCAAGGCTGCGTGCAGTTCTTTCTCCATCAGCAGGCGCTGATTCGCCATTTCCTGCATTTCCGGGCGGAAAAACTGATAGTGGTTACGTCCATCGGCCTTGGTTTGGTACAGCGCGGTATCCGCCTGTTTCAACAGGTCGTTGACGCTTTGATCGGGCTGCGGAAACAGGGTTATGCCGATGCTGAGGCTCAAATGGTACTCGTGCCCCTCGAGCATATACGGCGCGAGTAGCGCTCGACGGATTTTTTCCACAACCTTGCGTACCTTATCGACCGCCAGCGACTGGTTTTCGTCGACGTTATTCAGCAACACAATGAATTCATCGCCTCCCAGGCGGGCAGCCGTATCTTCGGCTCGCAGACTGCCGTTCAATCGGCGCGCGATCTGAATCAGCAATTCGTCGCCCGCGTTATGCCCCAGAGAATCGTTCAAGTGTTTAAAATGGTCCAAATCGAAAAACAGGATGGCGCCGTAGTATCGATGTCTTTTTGCGGCAGGCAGCTCGTGATTGAGCCGGTCTATGATCATCCGTCTATTCGGGAGGTTGGTCAGCGGATCGAAGTAAGCCAGCTGTTCGATTTCGCTTTCGGCTCGTTTGCGCTCGTTGATACTTATGCCGGCGCCGCGGATTTTGTCTACGTTGCCGTCGTCGTCGAGGAGCGTCTGCCCCCTGACTTCCTCCCATAAGATCTCGCCGTTCGCCGCGACGTTGCGGTAGCTCAGGGAAAATTGCCCGTTATCGGCTATCGCCTCCAGTACGACAAGCCGGTTGGGCGCGACATCCTCCTCGAGCATAAAATCGAACGGTTGGCGGCCTATGAGCTGTTCCGGCTGGTGGCCTTTCACCTGTATGACCTTGTCCGTGACATAGGTATAACGGAGCTGCGGGTCCAGTTCGAAGACATAGGCGCCGGACACTTCGTTGGCGTGGCGGAAACGCTGCTCGTTTGCTGCCAGTTCGGATTGGATTTTATATTGTTCGGTGATGTCCTGGAACACCAGGATGACGCCGATGGTTTTGCCGTCGCGGTTGGTGATCGGCGCCGCGCTGTCGGCAATCTGGTATTCCTTGCCGTTGCGCGAGAGCAAACTGGTGTGATTGGCCAGGCCGACGATGCGTCCGAGTTTCAGAACTTGTAGCACCGGGCTTTCCACCACTTGGCGGGTTTCGCTGTTAACGATGCGGAAAACCTCGTCGAGCGGGCGGCCTCTTGCGCTAGCCAGTTGCCATCCGGTCAGTCGCTCGGCAACCGGATTCATACGAGTGATTCGTCCGCCGTCGTCGGTGGCGATCACCGCGTCGCCGATCGAGTTCAGGGTGATGGCGAGGTTTTCCTCCCGTTCGCGCAAGTCGTTCTCGGCTTGCAGCCTGAGCCGGTCGAGCCGTAAGTTGGTCAAGGCGTACGACAGGTCGTCGGCCATGCTCCGAAGCAGGCGGACGACGTCCTCGGTAAAGAAATTGTCGCGGTCGGCGTAGACTTTGAAAATCGCGTCGTGGCCGTCGCATTGTTTGATCGCGAAGGCTGCCGCGGCAGCGATGTCGAAGCGGCGGGCGGAGCCATGCAGCCTCGCGGTCAACGGATTTCGTTGATAATCGTTTATGATGACGAACCCGTCCCGTTCGAGTAGGGCGGGGATGTCGCCGTTGTCGATCACGGATACGGTCTGTGTCCATTGGCGAAGGAAAGCCTGGGCGGGGCCGCTGACAGCACGTACTTTATTGGCGATCCGGCCGTTCTCTATCAGTCCTATCCAAGCCAGAATGAATCCGCCGTGATCGACGACGAGCTGACACGTTTCGTCGAACAGGATTTGTTCGGTCTTGACTCGAGTGATCATCTGATTGGTCTTGCTCAACAAGTTATACTGATTGATCTGCTGAACCAAGGCGTTTCGGCTATTGTTGAGGCGCTTGCTTAGCTGGACGATGGAGCGCTCAAGCATCGCCAGTTCGCCGTCGCCGCTCAACGCGGTGCGTATCTCGCCTCCCTCTTTGGCGTATTGCTGTATCGCGTTAAGCAGGTGGGAAACGGGACGGGTGACCAACCAACTCAGGATATGGAATAGGGCCAACATCAGAACCACGAAGATCCCTCCCAGCAGTAGGCTTTCGATCAGCGATTCATACCAAATCAATGCCAGCGGCTGGCTGAGGTCGTATTCGATAAACAGGACGCCGGAGTCCGGGGATCGGATCTGCTTGGCGGTCGGATTCAAACGTATCGGATAATAGGCCTGGATGGTTCGCCAAGTGGGCAGATACTCGATGCGGGGCTGTTTGTCGGCGATTACCCGGCGATATTTTTGTTCGTCGAATCGCGGATACACGCGATCGATCGATTGATGCTTCCAGGCGTAGCGCAATGCGAACTGCACGTTTTGCCGTTGATCGAGTAAGACAAGGGTACCGATTTCGTGGACCGTGCCGAGGGTCGTGATTTCCCGTTCGATTTGCGCCGTTCGATGGCGGCTCAGATTCTCCTCGATGCGGCCTTGTAATCGGGACATCAACTGACGGACGTCCGCCAGTTTTTCCTGTTGCAGGTTTTTGCTCAGCTGCGCGGTCTGGAACAACAGCATGAACGCAATGGTCGCCATACTGGCAATCAGCACCAAAAGCGGTATCCATAACCTTAATTTATAGGTCTTCATCGGTCGTGGGGATGAGAGAGGCGTCTAACAGCGAATTACCGTCTGGCGGCCGATAGATTAAACCTTTTCGGTACATGATATCGACCAAGGCCTCTATCTGAGGCTGCAGGCCGGCGCTGCCGTTTCCGAGCAGCCGCCGGTTCTCCGGTAGGTCCGGAATCCTGATCTCGGCATATCGGGGCAGCAGCTCGGCAGCGTTCACGCCGAGACGGGGAGCGATTCGTTCCGCAGCGGCCTCCCGGTGATTGCGTAAATACCTTAACCCCTTGAAATAGGCCGCCAACAATTGCTTCAGGTCGTCCGCACGTTGTTCTATCGTCGGTTGTCGAGTTACCAACACGTCGACGATGCGTCCGGGAATCATCGAGCTGTCG
>JBNLFT010000081.1:0-10987 GCA_050305675.1 Methylococcaceae bacterium | reverse complement strand
TGTCCGAAACTTATAAAATCTTCGCCTACGGCAGTTTGATCAGCGAACCGTCTTTAACAAAGACTGTCCCGGAAGCGCGCAATATTTTTCCAGCTGCGACCCATGGTCTTAGACGAGTGTTCAATTTGGCCTCGACCTACCGCTTCGATGAGCATCGACAGGCGCCGGTCTGCGTGCTGAGCGCAGAAACCGCGGCTCCCGATTGTGTCTTAAACGGAATCTGCTTCGAGATGGACGAAATTTCGTTGAGCAATCTGCTGCAACGGGAAAGCGGTTACGATTTCGTAACCATAGAGGCCCATCATTACCACGACCGGCGGGATACCTTCGAAGCCCATTATTTCAGGGCAAAACCGACCGATCCCTACCGCTATCTCGAAGGCTCCGAGGCGCAAAGACATTACCTCGAGCTATGCCTGACAGGCAGCGCCGCGTTCGGAGACCAGTTCGTCGAGGATTTCAAACGTAGCACCTCGTTTTGGGGCATCGATTGCGAACGCACGGTCGATGCGATCTGGCGCGGGGACTACTGACGGCGAGATCCGGGCGACCTCAAACCTCGGCATAGCGACCGGCGTCGCCCAGCCAGCGGTCGATCAGCGGCTGGACCGCTTCCGGGTGTTGACGACAGATCAGCTCGGCGGCCTGTGATACCTGGTCGAGCAGCGCCTTGTCGCGGCTCAGGTCGGCGATTTTGAATTGGATCTGGCCGGTTTGCCGGGTACCCATGATTTCGCCCATGCCGCGCATTTCCAGATCCATTTCGGCAATCGCGAAACCGTCCTGATTGTCCCGAAAGACTCTCAGCCGCTGTCGGCCGGCTTCCGACAACGGCGACTGATACAACAGCAGACAATAACTTTCGACTTCGCCGCGGCCGATCCGCCCGCGCAATTGATGCAATTGCGACAGGCCGAGCCGCTCGGGATTTTCGATGATCATCAGCCCCGCATTCGGTACGTCGACCCCGACTTCGATCACCGTGGTCGCCACCAGCAGATCGTAGTCACCGTGCTTGAAGCCCTGCATCACGGCGTCCTTGTCGGCCGCTTTCATGCGTCCGTGGACCAGCGCGATGCGTACTTCGGGCAACGCCTCGCGCAGATAGTCGGCGGTTTTCTCGGCCGCTTCGCACTGCAGCAGTTCGGATTCCTCGATCAGCGTGCAGACCCAGTAAGCCTGATGCCGGCGTTCGATCCAGCGGCGGATGCGGGCGATGACTTCGTCCCGTCGCTCGGATGCGATCACGCTGGTCGTGATCGGTTTTCGACCCGGCGGCAGTTGGTCGATGATCGACAGATCGAGGTCGGAATACTGCAGCATCGCCAGCGTGCGCGGAATCGGGGTGGCGGTCATGACCAACTGATGCGGTCGCAGCCCGGTATGCCGGCTTTTTTCCCGCAACGCCAGCCGTTGATGGACGCCGAAACGGTGCTGTTCGTCGATCACCACCAAACCCAGCCGGGCGAAATGGACGCTTTCCTGAAACAGGGCGTGGGTGCCGATGATCAGGCGGGCGCTGCCGTCGGCGATCGAAGCCAGGACGAGGCGGCGGGCCTTACCTTTCAATTGCCCTGTCAGAAACGCCGGGTCGCAGTCGAAGCCGGCGAACCACCCGCTGAAATTACGCCAGTGTTGTTCGGCCAGCAGTTCGGTCGGCGCCATAACGGCCACTTGGTATCCGTTGGACAACGCCAGCAACGCGCTGTAGGCGGCGACCACGGTTTTCCCGCAACCGACATCGCCCTGTACCAGCCTCAGCATCGGATGGTTGTGGGCGCAGTCGGCTTCTATTTCGCCGATCACCCGCTGCTGCGCCTGGGTCAGTTGAAAAGGCAAATCGCTCAGAAAACGTTCCTTGTTGTCGAGGTCCACCTCGAATATTGGCGCCCGCCACTGTTTTTGCCGTCGCTTGCTTTGCCGCATGCGCAATTGGTGGGCCAGGAATTCCTCGAACGCCAATCGTTTCAGCGCGCTGCTTTGCTCGATATCCTGGCTGGAAAAGGCAGGTTGGGGGCTGTGCAAGGTTGCAAGGGCTTGCTGCAGCGGCGGGAAGCCGTGGCGTTGCAGTACGCTGTCAGGAAGCCAGTCGGTCAGGCCCGGTAAACATAACTCGAGCGCCTGTTTTACCGCCTTGCGCAAAGTATTCTGGCGCAGGCCTTCGGTCAGCGGGTAGATCGGCGTCAAACTGTCTTCGGTAACGTGTTCCGCCGAATGGACGATTTTGTATTCGGGATGGACGATTTCCAAGCCGGCATAGCCGTGGCGGACTTCGCCGAAACAACAGAGCTGGACGCCGGGTTGCAACTGCTTCAGTTGGCTGGCCGAGAAATGAAAAAAACGCAGGTTGATGAAACCGGTGCCGTCGCCGATCCGACAAATCAGGCTGCGCCGTCCCGTCGGCAGCACGTCGGCAAGTTCGACCGCACCGACAATCAAGGCCGACACGCCGGGGGCGAGGGCACCGATGGCTTGGACGCGGGTGCGGTCCTCGTAACGGTGCGGCAATAAAAAGAGCAGGTCCTGAATGCAGCGAACGCCGAGTTTGTGCAGTTTGGCGACGCTTTGCGGGCCGATGCCGGATAGCTTGTCGACCGGTTGTCGTTGGATCTCCATTGCTTACGTTACCGCCCAGCCGCAAATCGGCCGTCGGCGGATCAAATGCTGTAATCGTCCCTTAATTCCATGATGGCGTCCATTTCCACGCCGACGCCTTTGGGTAATGATTTGACGCCGACAGCGGCGCGGGCGGGGTAGGGTTCACCGAAATATTCGCTCATGATTTGGTTGACGATCGGGAAATTCGCCAAGTCGGTCAAATAGACATTCAGTTTGACGACGTCGTAAAAATCGCCGCCGGCCGCTTCGGCAACGGCCTTCAGGTTGTCGAAGACGCGCCGGATCTGGACGCTGATGTCGCCCTCGACCACTTCCATCGTTTCCGGGTGCAGGGCGATCTGGCCGGACAGATAAACGGTGTTGTTGACTTTGACCGCCTGCGAATAGGTGCCGATCGCCTGCGGCGCTTTATCGGTCTGGATGATTTCTTTGCTCATGGTTTTAATCCTTTACTGTTAGCCTTTGACACGGGTGAGTTTCAACACGATGCTCAGTTTTTTCAGTTTACGGATGATGTTGGCCAGATGCACCCGGTCCCTGACGGTCAGCGTGATAAGGTCCACCGAAACGCGTTGGTCCTGATCGACCACCTTGACGTTTTCGATGTTGGAGTCCATCCCGGAAATGGTCGAGGCGATCGTGGCCAGCGTACCGCGTTGGTTCAACAGTTCGATCCTGATTTCGGCCGGAAATTCGCCCGCCGCTTCGCTGCTCCATTCGACGTCGAGCCAGCTGGTTTGCTTTTTCCGTACTTCGTTGCTGTTGCGGCACTCGTGGTGATGCACCACGATGCCCTTGCCGGGGTTGAAAAAGCCGATAATCGGGTCGCCGGGAATCGGCCGGCAGCACTTGGCCAAAGTGACCACCATACCTTCGCTGCCCTTGATAATCAGCGGCGCCTTATTCGGGCTTTCGTGGTCGTCCAGCTTCACCGCCGCATGTACGTCGTCCTGACTGATCCGCTTGGCGACCAGCAGCGGCATTTTGTTGCCGAGTCCGATGTCCTCCAGCAACTGGTCCAGCGATTGCATTTGCATGGCCTCTAGAACCTGGTTGATGCGGAACGAGTCGATGTCGTCCAACTGCAGGTTCATGCTGTGCAGCTCGTTCTCCAGCAAGCGACGGCCCAGGTTGATCGCTTCCTGTTGCTTGAAATTCTTTAAATAGGTGCGTATGCTGCTGCGCGCCTTGGCGGTCACGACGTAATTCAGCCACAGCGGATTGGGGCGGGCCCAGGAGGCGGTGATGACCTCGACCGTCATACCGTTTTCCAGGCGGGTTTGCAGCGGCACCAGTTTTTTGTCGATGCGCGCCGAGATACAGGAGTTGCCGATATCGGTGTGCACGGCGAAGGCGAAATCGACCACGGTGGCCCCACGCGGGAGCTTGATGATGCCGCCTTGCGGCGTAAACACGAAAACTTCCTGCGGGAACAGGTCGACCTTCAAATTGTCGATGAATTCCAGCGAATCTCCGGCCGACTTCTGGATTTCCAGCAGATCGCGCAACCATTCGTTGGCCCGCGCCTGCGCGGTTTCGTTGTCGGCGTTGTCGGACTTGTAAAGCCAATGCGCGGCGATGCCGGTTTCCGACATGCGGTGCATTTCGTGGGTCCGGATCTGGATTTCTATCGGTACCCCGTACGGCCCGAGCAGGACCGTATGCAGCGACTGGTAGCCGTTGGCCTTGGGCAGCGCGATGTAATCCTTGAAACGCCCCGGAATCGGGTTGTATAGGTTATGGGCGCAGCCGAGGGCGCGGTAACAATCGTCGACCGTATCGCAGTAGATTCGGAAGGCGTAGACGTCGAATACGTCGGAAAAGGAAATCTTTTTGTTCAGCATTTTTTGATAAATGCTGGCGATGTTTTTTTCCCGCCCGGCCACGGTGCAGACCATGTCGGTCTGGTTCAACCGGGTCTGGATCGCGCCTTGGATGGTGTCGATGATCTCCTTGCGGTTGCCGCGCGCTTTCTTGACCGCATGACTGATAATCGCATGTCGCCGCGGGTACAAGGCCTTGAAACCGAGAGATTCCAATTGATGGCGCACCTTGTTCATGCCCAGCCGGTTGGCGATCGGGGCGTAGATCTCCAGCGTCTCCTTGGCGATCCGACGTTTCGCGGCCGGCGGCATCGAGCCCAGCGTCTGCATATTATGCAGGCGGTCGGCCAGTTTGACCAGGATCACCCGCAGGTCTTTGGCCATGGCCAAAAACATCTTGCGTACGTTCTCCGCCTGCGCCTCGGCGCGGGACTTGTTGTCCAGTTTGGTCAGTTTGGTGACGCCGTCCACCAGTTCGGCGATTTCGTCGCTGAACTGCTGGCTAAGTTCCTGTTTGCTGACCGGCGTGTCCTCGATGACGTCGTGCAGAATTGCGGCCATGATGCCGCGAGAGTCCATGTGCATTTCCGCCAGACTGATGGCGACCGATATCGGGTGACAAATATAGGCTTCGCCGCTCTTGCGGTATTGACCGGCGTGCGCATGGGCGCCGAAATGGTAGGCGCGTACGATGTCGTCGATGTGTTCTTGATCCAGATAGTCGCTCAGGACCGAGCACAAACGCCTGAGCAGTTTGTCCTCGGGCGTTTCTGGTTTTTGCTGGTCCGGTTCAACGACTATTCCTGGCATAAAGCGGGTTAGACTTCTAAATTGGTATCCGAAACATCGCTCAATTTGTAGAGCCTGTCAACATTCTCCTCGTTGACGTGGCCGGCAGCGATCTCCCGCAACGCGACGACGGTGTTTTTATCCTTTTCGCGAGGAATGAATTCATCGGCCCCGCGTTCCAACTGACGGGCTCTCTTGCTTGCCAACAACACCAGTTTGAAACGATTTTCAATGTGTTCCAAGCAATCTTCGACGGTGACTCTAGCCATGGTAAACCTATAAATTTAAAGCGCCGCTAGCAATAACGGCGGTGATAAGACGAACTCATGATTATATAAAGAAACGGCCCTGCCCGGCAATCGTCGGGCAGGGCCGTGGGCGCCGATGACGACCGGCTAGGCGTTCTATCGTCGCCCGGTTAACCGCGTTGTTCCAATATGGCGACCGCAGGTAGCTTTTTCCCTTCCAGAAATTCCAGGAAGGCACCGCCGCCGGTCGAGGTGTAGGATACCCGGTTGCTGATGCCGTACTTGTCGATGGCCGCCAGCGTGTCGCCGCCGCCGGCGATCGAGAAAGCGGCGCTGTTGGCGATCGCCATCGACAGCGATTTGGTGCCCTCGCCGAATTGGTCGATCTCGAACACGCCGACCGGGCCGTTCCAGACAATCGTTCCTGCCGATTGTAGGATCTTCGCATATTGCTTGGCGGTTTGCGGGCCGATATCGAGGATCAGGTCGTCGTCGGCGACGTCCTCGACGTTCTTCACGGTCGCTTCGGCGCTTTCGGAAAATTCCTTGGCGCAGACGACATCGACCGGAACCGGAATATCGGAGCCATTGGCCTTGGCTTGCGCCATCAATTTCTTGGCCTCGTCGATCAGATCCTCCTCGAACAGGGATTTGCCGACGGCATAGCCGGCTGCTGCGATGAAAGTGTTGGCGATGCCGCCGCCGACGATCAGTTGGTCCACCTTGCCGGACAGCGACTCCAACACGGTCAGTTTGGTCGATACCTTGGAGCCGCCGACAATGGCGACCAACGGTTTGGCCGGATGTTCCAACGCTTGGCCCAAGGCGTCGAGTTCGGCGCTCAGCAACGGTCCGGCGCAGGCGACCGGAGCGTATTGGGCGACGCAGTGGGTGGAAGCCTGGGCGCGATGCGCGGTGCCGAACGCGTCCATGACGAATATGTCGCATAAGGCGGCCATTTTCTTGCCCAGCTCGTCGTTGTTCTTGCCTTCCCCGACATTGAAACGCACGTTTTCGCACAACACGACCTCTCCGGGGGCGATTTCGACGCCGTCCAGCCAATTCTGTTCCAGACGTACCGGTTTGCCGAGCAGTTCCGTCAGTCTGTCGGCGACCGGTTTCAGGCTCGCTTCCTCGGCGTAACGGCCTTCTTCGGGTCGACCCAGGTGAGACATCAGCATGACCGCGGCACCGCCTGCCAAGGCTTTTTCAATGGTTGGCACACTCGCCTGAATGCGCAAGTCACTGGTGACTTTGCCGTCCTTGACGGGCACGTTCAAGTCCTGACGGATCAGGACGCGTTTACCGGAAAGATCCAGATCAACCATTCTTTTTATCGACATATAGTTTCCTCGCAGAGTGTCAGAGTTAAATTCCGCCGCTATTATAAGGCGTAGCCCGGAAATTTCATAAATGGCGTCTTGTTATTATGAAAATATTGTTACGAAACAAATTATTAGCGATACGTTGGAAAAGTGGAGCGCGTTTCGCCGTTGAGCGGTCGTCGTCGGCGCACGGCCGCGAACGCCGGGTCGTAAGGTTATCGGAGATGGCGCCTTCGCCGGGTTTTCGAGTCGGTCGCGAGCCACGGCGCCGTGCCGGGACTAGCCCGGATATCTCACAAAGGCGGCCTTACTACTGAAATAAGCATTTTAAAGCCGATGTCTTAGGTTTGATACGATTGCGTACAGTTTGTACCTGAATGGTTTTCTGAACAATCGGACTTCGAATCTTGAACAAAATCACTCAAGCCAGAGCTTGCTATGCCGTTCGTGATGTTTGTCCAACCTTCCTCGCCCGATTTTCCAGAAATTCCATTCCCTTCATGAAATATCCGGGCTAGGCGCTCTCGGTGTCGGTCCAGTTGCGCGAAAAAGTTAAGGAATCCGTTATTTAGGCTATATTTGTCAATCATTACCTAAACTAGTGCAGAACGATTTCACGATTGCCAGCATGAAGACCTTTATCATCGTTTGTTTCCTGGTATGCGGGGCGGCTTACGCGGCGCCGCGCGAACCCGCCGAGGTCGTCAATTCGGTGAACGTATTGATCGACGTTTCCGGCAGCATGAAGCAGAACGATCCCGAAAATCTGCGTATATCCGCCGTTAAACTGCTGATTAATTTGTTGCCGGAGCATACCGCGGCCGGCATCTGGATATTTGCCGAAAACACAGCCTTGCTGTCGCAAACCCAGTCGGTCGATCAGGCCTGGAAGAAAAAGGCGCTTGCCGCCACCGCCAAAATTCATTCCCGGGGGCTGCTTACCGATATCGAGAAGGGCATCCAGACTGTCTTGGATCAAGCTCCGGGGGCGGCCCGGAACGACAACTTGATCCTGCTGACGGACGGCATGGTCGATATTTCGGAGGATATCATGATCAGCGCCGATTCGCGGGAACGGGTGATCAGCGAAATGATCCCCGTGCTGCAGCGGCGGCAAATCAAGGTGCGGACGATTGCTTTGTCGGAGCACGCCGATAAGGAATTGCTCGATAAACTGGCGTTCGACACCGGCGGCTGGTCGGAGTCGGCGCAGTCCGCCGAGCGCTTGCAAAAAGCCTTTCTGGCCATGGTTAACAAGGCGCTGCCCCGGGATACCGTACCGCTGCGCGGCAATCGGTTCAACATCGACAGCCACGTCGAAGAATTTTCGGTGCTGGCGTTCAAGAAAGTCGGCGCGGTGGCCACCCGTCTGACCGCGCCCGACGGCAAGCAGCATAGCCGGGACGACCCCTCGGATAACATGACCTGGATCGCGGACCCGCACTACGACCTGATTACCGTGCACTCGCCGCAGGTCGGCGAATGGACGTTGATGGCGGATATCGATCCCGACGATCAGGTGATGGTGATGACCGATTTGAAATTGCAGCTGGACGAGTTGCCAAACCACATCGCGGTCGGAGAAGCGGTCGATGTGGCGGTGCATTTCACCGATCGCGGGAAACTCATCGACCAGGACGATTTTCTGCGCTTGCTACGGATTTCCTTGCAGCAAACCGATGCGCTGGACCGAAAGAGCGAGTGGCCGCTGCAGCCGATAGCGGACCGGTCGGGTTATTTCGGGAAGACCGTCGCCCAAACGCTGGACCAAGGGCGGCATACGCTAAAAATCGTTGCCGACGGCCAGTCTTTCCAACGCGAACTGGTCAGAACCGTCGACGTGTTGCCGGCGGTCGTTTCAATCGAGCGCAGGCTCAGCGAGGGAGGCGACAAGCTGGTGCTGGAGCTGATGCCCGACCCGGAGCTCATTGAGCCGCAGTTGGTGAAGGCCGAGGCATTGGTTAACCGCGCCGATAACGCGCCGGCTACGGTCGACATGGACGACGGGCAGGGGCATTGGCGGATTGAGTTAGAGCTGCCGAACGAAGGGGACAGGATCGTGGTTAATTTCGATGTCGTCGCAAAATCCCTGCGCGGCTTGCCGATCACGCCGAATATCAAACCGGTCGTTGTCGACGCCCAAATGGTTCGGGCATTGAGCGGAAATACACCGGCCGGGCGCTCCGTTTCCGCGCCGGTATCGGAGCAACCCGCAGCGTCGGACGCTGGCGCGCAAACCGACGGTAATGTGACCGATAATGCGGAAACGTCCTCGCAAACGCCGCATAATGTAGCGGAAAAAACGGCTGAACAAGCCGAAGGCGGCACCGACGCGGGAAGCTGGGGGATTGTTACCGCGATGGTGGCCGTGGCCAATGTTGCGTTGTTCGGATTAGGTTTTTGCGGCTACCGGTACGCGAGTAAAAAGGCCGCGGAAAAACATGAAAAACTATTGGGTAGGTTGACATGATAGAACTCGATTCGGCGCTGATTGTTCTGATGGTGGAAGCGTTGGCCGTGCTTGTCGTAATGGCTTCCTCGGCGCTGTTTTTCTCCGCGAAACGAAAAAGCCGGGAACGGGCGGCCGCACACGAATTGATTTCCCGCCTCGAGGATGCGGAAGCCAAGCGCAGCAAAAAACTCGGCGAGCTGATCAAGGAAAACTGCGACATCGACAACGAAAAACTGCGCGAAGTGTTGCAAGAGATCCGCGACTGCGAGCATGCCTTGTATCAGCAGATTCTGCATATCTTTTTGCAGCGCGACGTTGCGCTGTTGAAGGAAATCGATCGTTACATCAATAAGTTGGCGATGCCTTATTGCAAGATTCTGCAGGAAGCCACGGCTACCGCCGATCCGAGCGGCGGGCAGGAATTGGAACAGGCCAGACTGGAGATCGGGCGCCTGAAAAAAGAAGGCAAGCAACTCGGCGATCAGTTGCAAACGGCGATGCAGACGATGGATGAGATTTCGGCCGAATACACTCGGGTATTCAGCGGGAAACAAACCGAATTGGAACTGGAAAACAGCAGCAAAAAGATGTTGAAGATTTTTGCGGATGCCGAAAAATCGATACGGGACTCTTTCAAGGAAGCGGATCAAGCCCGGGAAAGCGCATGAACGAAGTCCTCCTGATCATGATGGCGGAGATCATTTTTATTCTGGTGCTGCTGTTAGTGACTCTGTTGTTCGTCGGCTGGAAACGTAAAAGAAGCAATCATGACGCGTTGGAACAACTACTCGATTCGATGACCGAACAGGAAGGTGAGCGAAAGGCGGCGCTGGTCGAATATTTGACCGGCCGCCAGAAGCTGGAAAAACAGCAGGCCGACGAACTATGCGAGGACTTCGTCGAAGCGGAGAAACGCTTCATGTACCTGTTTTTGGAACAGCAAATGAAACAGAAACCGGTCAACGGTTTTTACCGGGACCTGTGCGAACTATTGGATAACTATCTCGATCTGTTGCCGCAGCAACCGACTCCTGCTACCGCTCCCGCCCCCGCACCGGTTGCCGAGGCAGACGACAAACCGCCGAAAAAAACGCCCGCCGCCGAAACCGATTGGGACGAAGCCTTTGCCGAATTGGGACTCGACCAGAACGGCTGGCGCGAAGACGGCTCCAATCCGAAGAGCAAGCCGTAATCGGCTAGTTCGGCGGGTGGCGCCGCTACGATCGCCCGCCAAGGCATTTCGGAATTTGCCGGTCTATCCGGCCGAAAGGGCGTGCAGCGCTTGGGTTTTCGGCCTCGAAGATGGCGAAACTGCCGTTGGTGGCGAACCTGCCTCCAGCCGGCGTCAAGCATGAAACAATTATCGCTTAATAAACAATCAATTACCGACAACAGGGTGACTGAGGAGGTTTTTCGAAGCTTCGCCATTAAACCCTGCCCGTCATAGGCGAAATAATTTGCATCGACCGGAAAACGGCATATCATCGGAATGTCGGCGGAACCCTTTGGGCAGCGCGGTGTGCATCCGCGGGATTTCTCGGCGCTCGGTCGAGGGAAAGGCGATTCTTACTCGACCGCAAGAAAAGACTGATTCAATCAGCAATTTTCCCGGCTTGCGGCAGTCGCTTAGAAGAATAACGAAAACCCGAGATTCAACCGCCGGCTTTTTCAACGAGCGGCACCGACTCCGATCATCGGTTTACCTGTTTGTAAGAGGCAAGAGACTATGAC
>JBNLFT010000080.1:0-11238 GCA_050305675.1 Methylococcaceae bacterium | reverse complement strand
CAGGTGAAACCTAAGGCATTGGTTCAAAATGCTTATTTCAAATACTAAGGCCGCCTTCGTGAAATATCCGGGCTAGGATGAATCAGAATCTGTCGACTCATTCGCTGCCACAGGTGCTTGTCGCAACGCATCCAACTTTAACGTCGTCTTCGTCGAGAGGGTAACACGCCAGACGACAATATGGCGCGCACAGGCATTTATGACGGACGACATAGACAAAGCCGGATCACGTTACGCCATCGCTACGGCAGGTTCAGACTATCCCCGGCAATTCGGTATGGTGTCTTGGCGGTGTTCCATACCAGATTCTCTAAGGTTGGGCTAACGGTCGACGCGGTGGCGGCGAGGGCGGACCGGTATTCTTATCGAGAACGGCGTCGATCTGTACGGCAAGTGCTTCGACCGCTTTGCGGGTCAGTTTTTCGGCGTTTCCCTTACTCTCGGTAACGACGTTGCCGATCAGACGGCCGTCGTGTACGCGAACCAGGTTCACCATTAGATAAGCGAAGAGGAAACTAGGTTTATGCAGCCTTCCGACCAAAACATAGTCTGCACCGTGGCTGCTGCCGAGCTGTGCGGCGGCGTCGGGGTGGTCGAAGAGATAGCCGGGGCCGCCGTCGGCGCGTCGCTGTTCGCTAGGATCAATGTCGACGATGCGATAACCGGCTTTGGCCAGTTCTTGTTGTAGCAACGGTTTGAGACTGGCGGTTCGCTTAAGCTCGTCGGCGGTGCCGGGTTTTAGCGTCAGATCCTTTAACTCGAAGTCGAGCACGGCGATGCGAGTCTCGGCATGAACGAAGGTCCCGAAGCAAAGCAGCGAAAACGTTAAGCAGAGGACAAGTGGCTGGTTTACGAGCATCGTGCGCCGACTATGGAAAACGGTTTGCGACGAAGCCCGGATGCGGCATGCCGAGCGTAAGATCGGGTTTGTTCGAGGTTAAGGGCGTCCGTCACGAGGTTCACTGTGGCATTGCTACGGGATACGTGCTGCGGCAGGGACTATCGGACCGCCTCCTTGGTTGCCCGATAAGTCCCGTGCTCTTTCAGACGCACATTATTCGGCTGCCTCGGGTTCTTCTTTCGAGCGTCGAAACATGAAAAAAAGCATGATCGCGATGAATACTGCCGGAATGACGATTTTCAGTATGCCGGTATTGGAGGATTCATCTTCGACTCCGACGGAGAAGGGTAAATGAGTGTCCTGTTGTTCGCCTTCATGCATAACCGTGACATGAGCCAGATAATCGCCCGCGCCGAATTGACTGAAATCGACTGTTGCGTTGACAGTGCCGGTTCGTATTTTTTTCGGGTCCTGGTGAAAGATACGCGTGCCTTCCGGTTCTTTGGTGATCTCGAATTCGACAGTGACGTCTCTTAATTTATGGCCTTCGTAATCGAAGACAAGGTTGGTCGGTCCGACGTTCGGAATGGCCTGACAATACCCCGTGCTTTGGGTGAATGTCGGTGTGTAAGCGGTAAAGTGGATCACTTCGGGCCCGACCCGAATTCGGCAAGTGTCGACTTCGTCGGCGGGACCGCGATGCGCCATGGCAGTCGATGACGACGCCAGCAACAGCAGTATTCCCAGGGCGCGGAAGCCGGATAATAGGTGGGCGTAAAACCGGAAGCTTGGATTATTCATTGCTTGACCTCTTTTTGATTATAGCTATCGGGTGTGTGCGGACAGATGGCCGAGTTAGGTGCCTCGCCTTTCTATGGTGGCGGGGTTTATTGTGCCGCGTCGAGCCAAACGTGGTTTAGGTTATCGGTTCAAGTGGTAATAGTCAAATAGGTGTCGCAACGAAACCAAGCCTTATTCCTGAATGTTTAGTTCCTTGATTTTGCGGGTGAGCGTGTTGCGGCCGTAACCCAATAGTGTGGCCGCCTCGTGGCGCTTGCCGTGGGTAAATTTCAAGGCCGAGCTGATCAGAATCGATTCGACGACCGGAATGGATAGTTTGGCGATATCCTGTTGTCCGGCCAACAGTTGTTGATTGACCCAATGTTCGTAGGCCGATTCCCAATTTTCGTGTTTACCGCCCGCTTGCGACTTTTGTTGCGGCGTGGTCAGTTCCAACGGCAAATCCTCCATGTGGATTTCCCGCCCGGATGCCATGACCGTTAGCCAGCGGCAAGTGTTTTCCAATTGGCGGACGTTACCCGGCCACTCTAACGAACTTAAAAAGGCCTCGGTTTCCGGTCTCAGGATCTTGATTTCGGTGTTGAGCTCACGAGCGCTTTGCTTGAGGAAATGGCGCATTAACAGGCCGATGTCTTCGCTACGTTCGCGCAGCGGCGGAATGTGAATGCGGATCACGTTCAGGCGGTGGAATAGGTCCTCGCGGAAGCGGCCCTGGGCGACCAGCTCTTCGAGATTTTGGTGGGTTGCGGCGATGATGCGAACGTCCACTTTGATCGAGGAATGGGCGCCGACCGGATAAAATTCGTTGTCCGCAAGTACCCGCAATAGCCTGGTCTGCAGTTCCGCGGGCATGTCCCCGATCTCGTCCAAGAATAAGGTGCCGTTGTTGGCTTGCAGAAAACGGCCAGCACGTCGGGATTGGGCGCCGGTGAAGGCGCCTTTTTCGTGGCCGAACAACTCCGATTCCATCAGATCCTTGGGAATCGCCGCCATGTTGAGCGCAATGAACGGTTGATTGGCGCGGGGGCTGTGACGATGCAGCGCTTTTGCCACCAACTCCTTACCGGTGCCCGATTCACCGTTGATCAAAACGGTGATATGGGAGCGCGCCAAGCGTCCGATGGCGCGGAAAACCTCCTGCATGGCCGGCGATTCGCCGATGATTTCCGGCGTTTCCTCGATTAAATCGGGGGATTGCGAGGTGGTGTCGTTGGTTTGTTTACTGTGGGCACAAGCCCGTTGCACGATTTCCACCACTTCGTTGATATCGAAGGGCTTCGGCAAATATTCGAAGGCACCGCCGTGAAATGCTGAGACGGCGCTTTCCAGATCGGAGTGCGCAGTCATGACGATGACCGGGAGTTTCGGATAATGACTTTGGATACTTTGCAGTAACTCCAGTCCATCCATGCCTGGCATGCGGATATCGGTGATCAGTACGTCCGGCAGTCCTTTTTCCAGCTCGCTCAGCAAGTTGCCGGCATTGGAAAAACTCTGGGTCTCGATGGCCGCTTTTTGCAAGGCTTTTTCAAGCACCCAACGAATCGACTTGTCATCATCGACGATCCAGACCTTGTCAGGAATTTGCATGGTCATTCTCCAGCGGTAGGTAAATTGAGAAAACGGTGCGTCCGGGTTCGCTGTTGCATTCAATCAACCCGTTATGCTGGTTGATCAGCGACTGGGCAATGGACAATCCTAATCCGGTGCCTTCGGCCCGGCTGGTAATCATCGGATAAAAAATCTCTCCCATTAATTCGGGGTCGATGCCGGGCCCGTTATCGATGATATCGATCTTGGCGGTCAGTTTGTATAACCTCCGGCTGAGCGTCATGTGCCGCTGAATCCGTGTTTTCAATATGATTTGACCCTGACCTTGCCCGCTCTGTATCGCCTGAACCGCATTTCGGACGATGTTAAGAATCGCTTGGATCAATTGATTCTTGTCGGCGAATATTTCCGGTATGCTCGGGTCGTAATCGACGATCAATTTGATATTTTTGATGTTTTCCGCGCTTACCAACTGCCTGACCCGCTCCAGGGCTTCGTGTATGTTTAGCCAGCTCTTATGCGCCGGATTGTTCGGTCCCAGCATTTTGTCCATCAAGCCTTGCAGGCGGTCCGATTCGGCGATGATAATTTGGGTGTATTCTTTCAGTTCGGGATCATCCAGCTCTTGATCCAGTAATTGAGCGGCACCGCGTAAACCGCCCAGCGGATTTTTGATTTCATGGGCCAGACCCCGCACCAGCATCCTGCTGGTGTTTTGTTGGGCCAACAGCTGTTCTTCCTTGGTAATACGCAAGTGGCGGTCGACCTGCTGCAATTCGACAACGATGCCGTTCAATTCGCCTTTCTCAAGAATGGGGGTGGCGCTGAAATAAACGGTAAGGGTTTGATTGATCCGGTTTAGCGGCAGTTCTCTGTCGACTAGCGGTTCCTGCAAGTTCAGGCAATGTTTGATGTTGTTGAACAAACTGGAATTCGAGGATTTGAAAAGTTTTTTCGCGGAATAGCCGGTTAGATGCTTAGCGCTGTCGGCGAACAATATTTCTCCGGCCGAGTTGATATAGGTTAGGATCAACTCGTTGCTAAACAGCAGAATTGCCTCGTTTAGGTTGTCCAGAATCTTCTTGTGTTCGATATCAACGATGGGATGTGCCATATAGGATTGTCAGCAAGGAATGTACCAAATCGTGTCTTTTGACCGCAGTCGATAAGTCGGGAAGCTTTCTGCAAGCAGGGCTCGTTGGCCAACGGCCCAATTGTCTCTATGTACGCCCGCTGGTTAGGAATATCTTCGGTGATTGACTGTAGCTTATTGATTTCGATTGGAAAGATAAATATTTTTGTAAGGGTTCGCGGCGTTATTGGTGGCCGGAAAATATAATAAACAAAGAGTCATATCGTTGGACAGTGTTACGCCGAAAAGTTGCTCGTGCACAATGATAGCGCCGGAAACAAAAAACGCCCCAAAATGGGGCGTTCTGTTTGCAGTGTAGCGGCAGATTGCCAACGACGTTTACAAACTGTAGTACATATCGAATTCAACAGGATGCGTGCTCATACGCAGACGTTGAACTTCTTCCATTTTCAAACCGATGTAACCGTCGATGGCATCGTCGGTAAATACGCCGCCTTGAGTCAGGAAGGTACGGTCCTCGTCCAGGGCTTTCAGTGCCTGATCGAAAGCATGGCACACTTGCGGAATGCTTTTCTCTTCTTCCGGCGGCAGGTCGTAGAGGTCTTTGTCCATCGCGTCGCCTGGATGGATCTTGTTTTGAATGCCGTCCAGACCGGCCATCAACATGGCAGCGAATGCCAGGTAAGGGTTTGCCGTGGAATCCGGGAAACGAACTTCGATACGGCGAGCTTTCGGATTGTTGACGAATGGAACGCGGATCGAAGCGGAACGGTTACGCGCCGAGTACGCCAGCATTACTGGAGCTTCGAAACCTGGAACCAGGCGTTTATAGCTGTTGGTCGAAGCATTGGTGAAGGCGTTGATCGCTCTTGCGTGTTTGATGATGCCGCCGATATAGTACAGCGCGGTTTCCGACAAGCCGCCGTAGAGGTCGCCCGAGAACAGGTTGACGCCGTCTTTTGCCAGTGATTGGTGGACGTGCATACCGTTGCCGTTATCGCCGACCAAAGGTTTCGGCATAAAAGTCGCCGTTTTGCCGTAGGCATGGGCGATGTTGGCAACGACATATTTCAGTTGCAGTACTTCATCGGCTTTCTTGACCAAAGTGTTACATTTCGAGCCGATTTCGCATTGGCCAGCGGTTGCCACTTCGTGGTGATGCACTTCGGTGGTTTGGCCGATCTCTTCCAATACCAAGCACATCGCTGAACGCATGTCTTGCAGGGAGTCGACCGGCGGTACTGGGAAGTAACCGCCTTTAACGCTGGGGCGGTGTCCGAGGTTGCCGTCTTCGTAGACTTTTTCCGAGTTCCATCCTGCTTCAGCCGAATCGACCTGGTAGGAGCATTTGCCCATCTCGTTGGTCCAGCGGACATCGTCAAAAATAAAAAACTCGTTTTCAGGACCGAACAGCGCGGTGTCGGCAATGCCGGTAGACTGCATGTAAGCTTCGGCGCGCTTTGCAATGGAACGCGGGTCACGCTCGTACCCTTGCATGTCTTTCGGTTCGATAATGTCGCAGCGAAGGATCAGGGTATTATCGTCGAAAAAAGGATCCATCACTGCTGTGGACGGATCCGGCATTAAAATCATGTCCGATTCGTTAATGCCTTTCCAGCCGGCGACGGACGAGCCGTCGAACATTTTGCCTTCTTCGAAGGTGTCCTCATTAATCGTGTGAGCAGGAAAAGTCACGTGCTGCTCTTTACCGCGGGTGTCGCAAAAACGAAAATCAACGAATTTGACATCGTTTTCTTGGATCATTTTTAGAACGTTGTCAATAGACATTACTCATGGTCTCCTAAAGAAATTTATTGTTATGGCTCATCGAAAATTAAGCGGTATAACGATAACACCAATTGCTAGAAAGCGCTATAAAAACAAAGCTTCCGGCCGTTTGAGGGGGATGGCCGGAAGCTTTGCTTAAACACGTAAACAGGGTCTGCTCGAACCCGGATGGGGTATGATTAGAACGTGATAATCATATCCATCGCGACTTGAACCTGTTCGTTTTTGTTGCCACCGTACACGGTGCCCGCACCGTTGGTATCGGCCCAGTCATAACGAACTTCCGGACGGAATTTCAACCATGCCAATGGTGAGTAGTTGACGCCTGCGGTCGCTGCATAGTAATTCGCGCCGAAGGCATTGATCCGGCCACCACGGTCGCTAAACCATTCCGCGCGCACGCCAGCCGACAACTGATCGTTGATGTCGTAAGTCAGGTACTGGTTAATGCCGTACCAATCCGCATCGTCACCAGGGGCGTTGCCGTCTTCGACCAAACCGAAGTCGTGTTGAAAGACGTAATGCAGGTTGTCGGCAAAATCGTGGCCGAATACGACGCTGTACATCGTCGTGTTTTGACCGATCGAATCGTTGGCGTTTTCACCGCTGATCACGGAAACCGCCAGCCAGGATTTTTCGTCGTCGCTGGTCCAGTTAACGCCGCCCAGGAAGCTCCAGTCGCCACCGTCCTGGCGGAAGTTGTCCCAACCGTCCACGGCACCGCCGGAGACCGACCAGTTGTCGTTGATTTGATAGGTAGCCAACGCGCCGGTATGGGTGAACGGTTCGCCATAGTTCATGGTAAAGGCGTGCGAATAAAAGAAGTTGTCCGGAGAGGTCACTACTTCATAGCCGATGATGGTGTAAAAGTGGCCGGCTTTCACTGTCAAGCCGTTACCGAGCGGCGCAAAGACTTCCACGTAAGCTTGCGGGAAAGCAATGTCGTATTGGTTAAAGTCTTTGTTACCGGTTGAGCCCAGGATTTGGTTATCCCAGCCGCGCGCTTGGGTAGAGTTCGCATCGGTACCGAACAAGAAGTCGACCCGGCCGCCGACGTCCCAGCCGTCGCCCTCAGTGTTTACGGCTTTTTCTAAGTATAAGTATGCTTGATTCAGTTGGAATTCGTTGACCCGATCGGTACCGAACGGAATGGCGCCGTTACCGCCGCCAGGATTGCTATGAGACGCATAGGTGATACCGGCGTCGGCCCAGCCGCCAAATTCAATCCCTAGATTTTTCATCGGCTCTAGTTCGTTGACGTTAACTTTAGTGGTTGATTCCACCAGGCCTTCGGCATGAAGGTTAACGCTGGCCGACAATAACGCGCCGCCGATGAGCGGGGCAACGATACGATTTTTTCTCATTAAATGTCTCCTGAATTTAAGTTCGGTTTAAGATAAGCAGTATTTATGCCATTATGTAAGTTATTGAATTTCCGAAGGTCCGTGTGTTTGTATTTTGCAACGATATGTTGTTTTTGCGAGACGGTGGTGCATTTGCGCACAATTATGGTGCGCTATCGAGGAGGGAAGGCGGCGCTCACCCGGCAGTTGCTTTTCAAAGCGTTGCACGGTTTTGCAGATTCCCGAAACCGGATTATTCCGCGTGAAGGTGATTATGGCGAGTACTGCTAACATGTGATGTAAGATATAAATAATATTATTAGATTAACGATTAATGTTATATATGGGTATGTCAACGTAATCCGGGCATTCGACTGCCAAGACTCAGTCCGAAACGATTCTTAATGCCGGCGGCGGTTATCGGATAAAGAGCGCCGATTGGAAAGCGGTGGCCGTGGTCATTCCGATATCTGGCAATTGAGCTTACAACGGCTGATGTATGCTGGCGACGCAACATGGTGCGGACAAGATGGGGGCGCACCAAAGTTGTGCGGGCGATGCCGTTATTCGATACATTTAACTTCAATGACACTATAAATTCAGGGGGTTATTTAGTTGGCACACATTCTGCTTATGCCTTCTCGAGTGAAAACTTTTCTTGTGAACCAGAAATAGGTGTTGATCTATGAAATTAATTACCGCAGTTGTCAAACCCTTCAAACTGGACGATGTGCGCGAAGCACTGTCGGATATCGGGGTGTCCGGTGTAACAGTCACCGAAGTCAAAGGTTTCGGCCGTCAAAAAGGGCATACCGAGCTCTACCGGGGGGCGGAATATGTCGTCGATTTCTTACCGAAAGCGAAAATTGAGGTCGCCATTTCCGATGCTCAGGTCGAGCAGGCGGTAGAGGCGATCATCAGCGCGGCCAATACCGGAAAAATTGGCGACGGTAAGATTTTTGTATCAAACCTGGAACAGGTCGTGCGGATAAGAACCGGTGAAACCGGCGAAGAAGCATTATAAGCAACAAGCAGGAGAGACAAGTGGAAAACTTAAATAAGATTGTTGAATTGAGCTATGCGTTAGATACTTTTTACTTTTTAATGAGCGGTGCGCTGGTGATGTGGATGGCGGCCGGCTTTGCGATGCTGGAAGCGGGGCTGGTCAGAGCCAAGAACACGACCGAAATCCTGACCAAGAATGTCGCGTTGTTCTCTATTGCTTGCATCATGTATATGTTGTGCGGCTATAACATCATGTATCCGGGCGAAGCCGTCAATAGCGTTTGGCCGGGGGTCGGTTTCTTAATCGAAGGGGATCATTCGCTGGAAGATGTACTGTCGAGCAAGGGCGAGACTTACTATTCCTCGATGGCCGATTTCTTCTTCCAGGTCGTGTTTGTCGCCACTGCGATGTCTATCGTATCGGGTGCCGTGGCGGAACGAATGAAATTGTGGTCTTTTCTGTTGTTCGCTGTCGTGATGACCGGTTTTATCTATCCGATCGAAGGCTTTTGGAAGTGGGGCGGCGGTTTTCTGGATGAGCTGGGATTTTTGGATTTTGCCGGTTCCGGTGTCGTGCATCTTTGCGGTGCGACCGCTGCTTTCGCCGGGGTATTGCTGCTCGGAGCGCGTAAAGGAAAATATGGTCCGAACGGCGAAATTAACCCCATCCCAGGTTGTAACATGCCGTTGGCGACCTTGGGTACCTTCATTCTATGGTTGGGCTGGTTCGGTTTTAACGGCGGTTCCGAGTTAAAGATTTCCGACGTAGGCGAGGCCAATTCGGTTGCCTTGGTCTTCGTCAACACCAACGCCGCGGCGGCTGCCGGAGTCGTTGCCGCCATGCTGACCTCGCACTTCATGTTCGGCAAGGCCGATCTCTCGATGATCTTGAACGGTGCTTTAGCCGGTTTGGTTGCGATTACCGCCGAGCCGTTGACCCCAACGCCGCTGGTCGCCTCGTTCGTTGGTGCCGTTGGCGGGGTATTGGTGGTATTCGCGATTGTCGCAATGGATAAAATGAAAATCGACGATCCAGTCGGCGCGATTTCGGTGCATGGGGTGGTCGGTATCTGGGGGTTGCTCGCGGTTTGCATCTCCAATCCGGAGTCGAAACTATCGGCGCAATTGATCGGTATCGTTTCCATTTTTGGTTTCGTGTTCATCGCCAGCTTGCTGACTTGGTTCATAATCAAGGCGATCATGGGCATTCGGGTCAGCGAAGAGGACGAGTACCACGGCGTCGACTTTTCGGAGTGCGGTGTCGAAGCGTATCCGGAATTTACGGATACCAGTAAAGGTTAAAGGAATAACTGGCCGAAACCAACGGGCGCCTAGGTGCCCGTTGTTGCGTTTCGGCGTTTTCAGATTTGGTTCGATTGGTCGCGAAGTAAATTGTATGTTTACCTGGAATTATTTTATTATTGGCTCCAGGTTGGATTTTTTAATCGATTGACTGGGGACACTATGAAATTAATAACCGCGATAATCAAACCATTTAAACTGGACGATGTGAGAGAAGCATTGTCCGAAATTGGTGTGACGGGCGTGACGGCGACTGAAGTTAAAGGTTTCGGCCGGCAAAAAGGCCATACTGAGTTGTACCGAGGAGCTGAGTATGTAGTGGACTTCTTGCCTAAGGTCAAGCTGGAGATTGCGGTTGCCGACAACATCGTCGATCAGGCCGTGGAAACGATCGTTAAATCGGCCAACACCGGAAAAATAGGCGATGGCAAAATCTTCGTGTCCGCCCTGGAACAGGTCATTCGGATCAGAACCGGGGAAACCGGAGAGGATGCCATTTAACAGTCCGTTCGGATCAAGAGGAAAGTCAGAATAGCTCACCGACATCGGCGTTTTTTGCTGATGCTTTAGCCGCTAAGTATGCAAGGCGCCGGTATCGTTTGGATACGGGCGCCTTGTTCGCCGCCGCATAAGCATCACGCATTAGCCTTTTTCGGTAGGTTTTCGGACGTTTTCGAAACCGTACACAAAATCGCCTCTATCAACGCATAGCCGGGGGTAGAGGCGATTTTTTGTGTCCGGCTGTCTTGATTTAGAAAGCGGACATAATAACAAATGGTTAGCAATACAATGACAACGATTAATAAATATTTCCTGCTGGCGATGCTGTCGGCATTGCCCGAACTGGCGTTCGCGGACTCCTTAAATCAAGCGAATACCGCTTGGGTTCTAACATCCACCGCTTTGGTTCTGTTTATGACCATACCCGGCTTATCGCTATTCTATGCCGGTTTGGTGAGAAGCAAAAACGCCTTGTCGGTACTCATGCAGTGTTTTGCCATTACCTGCTTGGTGTCCATCTTATGGTTGGTCGGCGTGTATAGCTTTATCTTTGCCGATGGCGGCGAGTCGCAGCAATTTATCGGCGGTGTCGGGAAAGCGTTCATGACCGGTCTGGGCACCGAGACGTTGAGCGGGGATATTCCGGAAACGGTCTTCTTCATGTTTCAAATGACGTTCGCCATCATCACGCCGGCTTTGATCGTCGGTGGTTTTGCGGAACGAATGAAATTTTCCGCGATGCTTTGGTTTAGCGCGTTGTGGCTGATCGTGGTTTACATGCCGGTGTGCCACTGGGTATGGGGCGGCGGCTGGTTGTCCGACTTGGGGGTCAAGGATTTCGCCGGCGGTATAGTGATCCACGTCAATGCCGGTGTGGCGGCGTTGGTTGCGGCTCTGGTGATCGGCAACCGTAAAGGTTTTCCGTCCACGCCGATGCCGCCTCATAACATGACCATGGTGGTAACGGGTGCCGGCATGTTGTGGGTGGGCTGGTTCGGCTTCAACGGCGGCAG
>JBNLFT010000079.1:0-11403 GCA_050305675.1 Methylococcaceae bacterium | reverse complement strand
TAATATCCGACGACGCCGTCAAAACCATCGAATCGCTGATAGCGGAAATCGACAAACGGCTGAGCGCTCAGGTCAAACTGATTATGCACCATGACGATTTCCAAAAGCTGGAGGGTAGCTGGCGCGGCATGCACTATCTGGTGAACAATACCGAGACCGATGAAATGCTTAAGATCAAGGTTCTGAACATCTCGAAAAAAGATGTGCATAAGACCTTGAAAAAATTTAAGGGAACCGCCTGGGATCAAAGTCCGTTGTTCAAGAAAGTTTACGAACACGAATATGGACAGTTCGGCGGCGAACCGTTCGGTTGTCTGATCGGGGACTACGAGTTCGATCATACGCCGCCGGATGTCGAGTTTCTTAATGGAATCGCCGAAATATCGGCTTCCGCTCACGTGCCTTTCATCGCAGCGGCCGCTCCCCGCTTGATGAATATGGACTCGTGGCAGGAATTGGCCGATCCGCGCGATTTGACCAAGATTTTCCAAACCCCGGAATACGCCTCCTGGCGTTCTTTAAGAGAGTCGGAGGACTCCCGCTATATCGGTTTGGCGTTGCCGCGCTTTTTGTCGCGTCTGCCGTATGGCGCCAACACCGCTCCGGTGGAAGAGTTCGATTTCGAAGAAGACGTCGCCCATGCCGATCACAACAAGTATACATGGTCCAACTCGGCTTATGCGATGGGGGTCAACATCAATCGCGCCTTTAAACTCTACGGCTGGTGTTCGCGGATACGGGGCATAGAATCGGGCGGCGCGGTCGAGGGCTTGCCAACCCATACGTTCCCCACCGACGACGGCGGCGTGGATATGAAGTGTCCGACCGAAATCGCCATCAGCGACCGCCGCGAAGCGGAATTGGCGAAGAACGGTTTCATGCCGTTGCTGCATAAAAAGAATTCCGATTTTGCCGCGTTCATCGGTGCGCAATCGTTGCAGAAACCGGCCGAGTACGACGATCCGGATGCGACCGCCAATGCCAACTTGGCGGCGCGGCTGCCGTATCTGTTCGCCACCTGCCGCTTCGCGCACTATCTGAAATGTATCGTCAGGGACAAAATCGGCTCCTTTAAGGAAAGGGACGATATGGAAAAATGGTTGAACAAGTGGATCAGCAATTACGTCGAGGCGAATCCGGCCACGGCATCGGAAGAGGACAAGGCTCGCAAACCGCTGGCGGCTGCGGAAGTGATCGTCGAGGAAGTGGAAGGCAATCCGGGGTACTACTCGTCCAAGTTCTTTTTGCGGCCACATTATCAGTTGGAAGGGTTGACCGTCTCTTTACGATTGGTTTCTAAATTACCGTCTCAAAAAGGAGGCTGATCGAAAAAATACAAAGGCGGCTTTTGTTTGGAAAACAGCTTGGTTAGGTGAAAGGAAGCGAGAACACAATTTTTCAATTAGCAACATTAAAGGTGGATTACGATGGCAACGAGTACTTATTTACAGATCGAACCGATCAAAGGCGAATCAACGGACGAAAAACACAAGGACTGGATCGAAGTGGAGAGCTTTAGTCACAATCTTTCACAACCAATGTCGGGGCCGAGCGGTACCGGCGGCAGGGCGGCGGCGAGAGCCGATTTCGGTCCGTTCGTCGTCATGAAGAGTATCGACAAGGCGTCGGTGGATCTAAATCTGCACTGCGCCCAGGGCAAGCATATCGCCAAATTGGTATTGGAGGTATGTCAGGAAACCGGCGAGAAAGTTTGCTACCTGAAATACGAGCTGGAGAACGTCATGGTGCAATCGGTCTCGATTAGCGGCGGCGGCTCGATGCGCCCTTCGGAAAGCGTGGTATTTGTCTATGACAAGATTGCCTGGACCTATACCCCGGTTAAGAACGACGGTAGCGCGGACACGGCGGTTGGTCCGAAAAAATGGAATCTTGAAACCAACAAAGCGGAATAGCGCTTTTGCGCCTTTCCAACAATCCGTTTGCCGGCATCACCGGTGTTCCGGCTGCCGGCAAGCCGGCTCTATTCACTCTGCACTAAAAGAACGATATGACTGCGGAAGAATCTTTGAAACAGGGCGACATCAACTCAGCCTTATTGGAACTTCAGGATCAAGTGAGGAAACAACCGGCCAACGTCGAGCTGAGGGTGTTTCTATTTCAGCTTCTCTCGGTCATGGGTCAATGGGATAGGGCGTTGACCCAGCTGAATGTGGCCGGCGATATGGACGACAGCACGTTGGCCATGGTGACGATGTATCGCCAGGTCGTTGCCTGTGAACGTTTGCGCGAGCAGGTGTTCATGGGGAATAAGGATCCTGTCGTATTCGGCAAGCCGAAAGAATGGGTGGCTTTATTGTTGCAGGCGTTGAAATTGACCGCCAAGGGCGAATATGCGAAATCGCAGCAGCTGCGGGCGCAGGCATTCGACGAAGCGGCGGCCGTTTCCGGGTCGATCGACGAGCAACCGTTTGTCTGGATCGCCGACAGCGATCCTCGATTGGGGCCGATCGTCGAAGCCATTATCGACGGACGCTATCTATGGGTGCCTATCGAAAACCTGAAGTCGCTAACAATCGACGAGCCGGTCGATTTACGCGATGTCGTCTGGCTGCCGACGCACTTCACCTGGCAGAACGGGGGCGAGAACTACGGACTACTCCCGGCCCGCTATCCCTTTTCCTACCAATACGATGCCTCATTGGCATTGTCGCGTAAAACCGAATGGCAGGATTGCGGTGACGATTTGTTTCTGGGAGTGGGGCAGAAGATTTGGGTGACCGACGTCGACGAGTATCCGTTGCTAGATGCGCGGTCGCTTCAGTTTGCAGGAGAGACGGCTTCGGAACAGGAGCAATAGCGGTGGCTCGAACGCTGCCTAAGGAGCGGTTTCTGCCGTCGTTACTGGATCGATTGACCGACGACGATCCGATCAACAATTCCATTCGCAGGCAGAACCAACAGATTACCCGAACCGAAAAAGAATTGACTGAAGTCATCAAACTGCAGAAGGATAATTCGGACCCGGAATTCAAACGTAAACGCGCACAATTGATGCTGCAACTGGAACAACTGCGTTTACAACAAACTGTGCTGAGCGCTTCGCTCAGTTCGCTGAACGAACTTCGCGCCTGCGTCCGACGCGATCTGGACTGGTTGCTGAACGCCAGCCAATATTCGCCGCAGCAGGACTTGGAGGCTTATCCCGAAGTGGCGCGCTCGGTGGTCAATTACGGGATGCCCGATTTAACCGGAAAGACCGTCTCCGGATTCGATTTGCGCAATATGGAGCGCTTGTTGAAGCAAGTCATTATCGACTACGAACCGCGGATCATCAAAAAGACGCTGGTTGTCCGAATCCTAGCCGACAAGAGTATGTTCGATCATAATGCGGTCACATTCGAAATCGAAGGCGAATTATGGGCCGAACCTCAACCTTTGCATTTGCATTTGCGAACCGAATTCGAGTTGGAAAGCGGCGATGTGTCGGTTTATGACTTCCGCCGGAATGGGGCGGGACGATGAATCCAAAATTCCTCGAACACTATAATCGCGAGCTTCAGTTCATTCGCGAAATGGGGGCCGAGTTCGCCAAACGCTATCCGAAAATCGCGGCGGGCTTGGACTTGGGCGGGACGGACTGCGCCGATCCCTATGTCGAAAGGTTGCTGGAGAGTTTCGCTTTTCTGACCGCGCGCATCCAGTTGAAGATGGATGCGGAATTTCCCCGTTTCACCCAGCATTTGCTGGAAATCGTCTATCCCCATTATCTGGCCCCGCTACCTTCGATGACCGTCGTCGAGATACGCCCGGATATGGAGGGCGGGGTATCCGAAGAAGGATTCACGTTGCCGCGCCATACCCGTTTGTTCAGCGGCGCCGGGGTTAAAGGTCGCAGCAAATGCGAATTCCAGACCGCTCATGAATTGATGCTGTGGCCGTTCCAACTGAGCGAGGCCGCTTATCTGCCGCTGGGCGAGGCGCAGCGCTACGCCGGGTCTTCGGTACCGGGTGTAAAGGCCGGCTTGCGGTTGACGTTGCAAACAGTGTTGGAGATCGGGTTTTCGGAATTGCAGACCGACCAGTTGCCAATTTACCTACACGGCACTGGATCGTTGCCGGCGCAACTTTATGAGCTGATCATAGGCCACGGGGCGGCGGTAGTCGTCAAGGATAAGGGGGACGGCGGCAGCACGCATGTGCTGCACAAGTCCACTATCGAAGCATTGGGCTTTGCAGGCGATGAAGCGCTGCTGCCCTTTACCGCTCCATCGTTCCAGGGTTATCGCCTGTTGCAGGAATATTTCGCGCTGCCGCAACGCTTCCAGTTTGTCCAGTTGCGACAGTTGCAGACCGCGTTACGGCGTTGTAGCGGCAACGAGATTGAAATTGTGGTCCTTTTCGATTGCGCCAGAGACGAATTGGAGGATGTCGTCGGCAAAGACCATTTCAGGTTATTTTGTACGCCTGCGATAAATTTGTTTCCGAAACGGACCGATCGGATACATCTGGAACAGTACAGCCACGAACATCACCTGGTTATCGACCGGACCCGTCCCCTGGACTTCGAGGCGTTCAGTATCCTGGAAGTAGTCGGCTACGGTGCCGGTGCGAAAACGGAACAACCTTTCCGGCCGTTTTACTCCGATCGCCAGGATTCCGGCATCCAGGGTGATTTCGCTTACTACACGGTAAGGCGGCAACCCACATTGGAAGCGGCGCAAAGCGGCATCGGCAAACTCAAAACCGACTATGTCGGGAGCGAATTGTTTTTGTCCCTGGTCGATGCCGGCGAAATGCCTTATCGCACCGATTTAAGGCAGTTGGGGGTCAAGGCGTTGTGTACCAATCGAGCGCTGCCGAAACTAATGTTTGTCGGCGAGGGTAAATCGGACTTTAACTGGGAAATCAGCGCCCCGATCGAATCGATCCGTTGCCTCGCGGGACCGACCGATCCGAAGCCGTCGCATGCCGAGGGCAGCCACGCATGGCGCCTAATCAATCACCTAACGTTGAATTATCTAAGTCTGATCAACAACGACAGCCGGCAGGGCGCGACAGCGTTGCGCGACTTGCTGAGGTTGTACGGCGATTTCAGCGAGCCGGCGATCGCCAAGCAAATCGAGGGCTTGTTAACCGTGCAAAGCCGTTCCGTGACTATGCGAGTTCCGGTCAAAGGGCCAATGACTTTCGGCCGCGGCGTGGAAATCAGCGTCAATTTCGACGAATCGGCGTTCGTCGGCGGCAGTTGCTTTCTACTGGGGGCGATATTGGAGCGTTTTTTTAGTAAATACGTGTCGATCAACAGCTTTACCCGGGTAGTCATTAATACCCGCGAACGTGGCGAGATAATGCGATGGCCGGTCAGAACGGGCACCCGAACCCTGATTTAGAATTGCTCGCGCGGCTGCAAAGCGAGCCGTACAAATTCGGCTATTATCAAGCATTGCGGCTGATCGAATGCCTCAATAAGCAAAAACCGCGCTTGGGTTACTCGGCCCGGCCCGCCGACGACCCGCTTCGTTTGGGGCAAAAGCCCAGTTTGCAATTCGCACCGTCGACGGTGGCGTCCTTCAGTCCGGGCGGAGAACATGCGGCCGCGATGAAAGTGCTTTTTTTCGGCGTTTTCGGTCCAAACGGTCCTTTGCCGTTGCATTTGACCGAATTTGCCAGGAGTCGAATCAGGCACGCCAAAGACGCGACTTTCGCAGAGTTCGCCGATATCTTTCACCATCGGCTGCTAAGCTTGTTTTACCGAGCCTGGGCCGATAAGGAACCGACCGTGCAACTGGACAGGCCGCAGCGCGACCGCTTCAGCTTTTACGTGGGCTCTTTGGCGGGTATCGGCGAACCATCGCAACGGCAACGCGACGAGATTTCCGATCATACCAAGTTGCATTTCGCGGCGCATCTGGGTTGCCATACAAGGCATGCCGAAGGCTTGGAAGCCATGCTGCAAGATTATTTCCGGATACCGGTCCGGCTTGAGGAATTTGTCGGCGAGTGGTTGGATATGCCGGACGACGGCTATTGTTTTCTGGACCGGAACGAAAATACCGGACAACTGGGAGTCTCGGCGGTGATAGGGACAAGAAGTTGGCAGTGCCAGCATAAATTCCGGATTACGATCGGGCCGTTGAGCCTGCAGCACTACGAAAAAATGTTGCCGCAAGGCGAAAATCTCGCTCGGCTGCGGAGTATGGTCAGAAACTATGTCGGTTTTGAATTTAACTGGGATATCAACCTCGTATTACACGCCGAAGAGGTCCCGTCCGTCCAGCTAGGACGTTACGGCCGGCTCGGCTGGACAAGCTGGCTGCAAGCTGGTAAAAGACAAGCAGCGGCGAATGATTTGTTTCTCAACATGGAGCATATGGTATGACAGAAATTAGCCGAACAGCATTGTTTGGAAAACTGAATAATGTGGCCTACAAAGGCATCGAAAGCGCCACGGTGTTTTGTAAGATGCGCGGCAATGCCTATGTTGAGTTGGTACATTGGTTGCACCAAATCCTGCAGCTGCAGGATTCGGATTTGCACCGCATAATCAAGCGATTCGAACTCAATCCGTCCCATTTAGCCCGAGACTTCACCGATTCCCTTGATCGGCTGCCGGCCGGTGCTACCTCGATTTCCGATCTTTCCGCGCATGTCGAACAGGCGGTAGAACAAGGTTGGCTTTATGCTAGTTTGATGTACGGCAGTAGCCAGGTTCGCACCGGCCATTTGATGGTCGGTATCGTGAAATCGCCCGATTTACGCAACAACCTATACGCGATTTCGAGCCAGTTCAAGAAGATTAATACCGATACCTTGTTGAACGAATTCGATGCCATCGTTTCCGGCTCGCCCGAAGACAGTTTGTCAGCACACGACGGCAGCGCTCTCGCCGGTAATGCGGCGCCCGGGGAATACAGCGGCGCGATGCCGCCGGCGCAGATGGGCAAACAGGCCGCATTGCAGCAATTTTCTGTCGATTTGACCGAAGCGGCCCGTAAAGGCGATCTCGATCCGATCGTCGGCCGCGACGACGAGATCAGGCAAGTCATCGACATTCTGATGCGGCGCCGGCAAAACAACCCGATCTTGACCGGCGAAGCCGGGGTCGGTAAAACCGCGGTCGTGGAGGGTTTCGCCCAGCGCATCGCCGCCGGCGACGTGCCTCCGCCATTGCAAAACGTCAGTATCCGCACCCTGGATCTCGGTCTGTTGCAGGCCGGGGCGAGCATGAAGGGCGAATTCGAAAACCGATTGCGGCAGGTAATCGAAGAAGTCCAGTCGTCGGAAAAACCGATTATTTTGTTCATCGACGAGGCGCATACCCTGATCGGTGCAGGCGGCGCGGCAGGCACCGGCGATGCCGCCAACCTGCTTAAACCCGCTCTGGCCCGCGGCACGCTGCGGACGGTCGCGGCGACAACCTGGGCAGAATACAAGAAACATTTCGAAAAAGATCCGGCATTGACCCGCCGCTTCCAGGTCGTCAAGGTCGACGAGCCGACCGAGGAAAAAGCGCTGATGATGATGCGGGGCGTCGCGGCGATGATGGAAAAGCACCATGAAGTCCTGTTGCTCGACGAAGCATTGGAAGATTCGGTCAAGCTTTCGCACCGCTATATCCCCGATCGCCAATTGCCCGATAAATCGGTCAGCGTGCTGGACACCGCGTGTGCCCGGGTGGCGGTTAGCCAGTCGGCGGTGCCGGCTCGAGTCGACGATTGTAGGCGGCGCATCGAGGCGCTGAACGTTGAAGCCGGCATTATCGCTCGAGAAAGTGCGGTCGGCGTGGAAATCAAGGACCGCAAGGAAATCGTTGATGCCAAACTACAGGACGAGCAACAGCGGTTGGAACAGTTGGAGCAGCGCTGGCAGCAAGAGAAGGAACTGGTCGAACAAATTTTACAACTGCGCGCCAAGTTAAGAGGCGAACAACCGGTTGGCGAGGCTCCGACCGAGGCAGCCGGATCCGAGACTGCCGAAGAGGAAATCGATCACGAACAGTTGAAGCAACAGCTCAAGGACTTGCAAACCAAGCTCACGGAACTGCAAGGGGAGCAGCCGCTGATGTTTCCGACCGTCGACGGCCAGGCAATCGCCTCGGTCATCGCCGACTGGACAGGGATTCCGGTCGGGCGCATGGTGAAAAACGAAATCGACGCCATCCTGAAGCTGGGCGACACGCTGAATAAACGCGTCATCGGCCAGCGCCATGCCTTGGATATGATCGCCAAGCGGGTGCAGACGTCCCGCGCCAGCCTGGATAATCCGGGCAAGCCGATAGGCGTGTTCCTTTTGTGCGGCCCGTCCGGCGTCGGCAAGACGGAGACCGGGTTGGCGCTTGCCGAAGCATTGTACGGCGGCGAGGAGAACATCATTACCATCAATATGAGCGAGTACCAGGAAGCGCACACCGTGTCGACCTTGAAAGGTTCTCCGCCGGGCTATGTCGGTTACGGCGAAGGCGGTATCCTGACCGAGGCGGTCAGGCGTCGTCCCTATAGCGTGATCTTGTTGGACGAAGTGGAAAAGGCCCATCCGGACGTGCACGAAATTTTCTTCCAGGTGTTCGACAAGGGCTGGATGGAGGACGCCGAGGGTCGCTTCATCGACTTCAAGAACACGATCATTTTGCTGACTTCCAATGCCGGCACCGATTTGATCATGAATCTGTGCAAGGATCCCGATTTAATGCCGGACCCGGAGGGCATCGCCAAGGCCCTGCGCGAGCCGCTGTTGAAAATCTTTCCCGCCGCGTTGCTCGGCCGATTGGTGACCATCCCGTACTATCCGCTCAGCGACGAAATGCTGAAAGCCATTATCAAATTGCAATTGAGCCGGATCGAGAAGCGGGTCAAGGCCAACCACGGCATTCCGTTCACTTACGACGAGGCGGTCATTCAATTGATCGCGGAGCGTTGCAACGAGCTGGAAAGTGGCGCCAGGGTGGTCGACGCCATTTTAACCAATACCGTGTTGCCGACCGTCAGCCAGGAATTCTTGACTAAAATGATGGCGGGAGAACCGTTAGCCGCGATCAGAATAGAAGTCGAGAACGGCGAGTTCAGTTACCGATTCGACTAACTGCAGTAAACAACGTACAGGTCCTTTATGGCAGTCACCCAACAACATCGTGAAATCGAGATCATCACCCCACTCGGGCCTGATGCGTTGCTGCTTCGCGATGTCACGGTGACGGAAGAGCTCGGCCGGTTATTCGCTATCAATGTCGAACTCGGCAGCAGCGACAATATAAATTTTGAAGATCTGCTCGGACAGAATGTGTCCATTCGTTTGAATCTGGTCAACGGCGGCGAGCGCTACTTCAACGGCTACGTCACGTCCTTGTCGCAAGCCGTCAACGAAGGGAACTTTACCCGCTATCACGCGACGATCCATCCCTGGCTTTGGTTTTTGACGCGCACCTCCGATTGCCGGATTTTCCAAAGCAAAACGGTGCCGGATATCATTAAGGAAGTCTGCAAGGATCTGGGTTTTACCGACATCGTCGACCGTTTGAGCGGCAGTTACCGCACGTGGGACTACTGCGTTCAGTACCGGGAGACCGATTTTAACTTTGTCAGCCGCCTGATGGAGCAGGAAGGGATCTATTATTATTTCATGCACGAAGAGGGCAAGCATACCCTGTATCTGGCCGACAACTTGAGCTCGCACGATACGATTTCAGGTTACGATCAGATTCCGTATTATCCCCCGGACCAAGTGGCGGTGAGAGAAGAGGAATGCATTTCCGGCTGGTTTCTGAGTAAAAAAATACAGCCCGGCGCCTACGTGTTGAACGACTACGATTTCGTCAAGCCGAAAGCCGATCTAAAGGTAAACTCGACCGTCGCCAGGCAGCATAGCGAAGCCAGCTATGAAATTTATGATTATCCGGGCGAGTACGTCGAGAGTGGAGACGGCAACAACTATGTCCGCACCCGCATCGAGGAATTGCATACGCAATACGAACAGGCGCAGGGCCAAAGCATCGTTCGCGGTCTGCTTTGCGGCGGCTTGTTTAACCTTTCCGAGTATCCGCGCGAGGACCAGAACCGCCAATATCTGGTCGCCTCGGTGACTCACAGTATTCACGCCGACAGTTTCGAGGCGGGAAACGAAGGCGGGGGGACTGCCTACAGTAACAATTTTTCGGTTATCGAGAGCAACACACCCCACCGCACCGCGCGCATTACCCCGAAACCCATCGTGCAAGGGCCGCAAACGGCCGTCGTCGTCGGTCCCTCCGGCGAGGAAATCTATACCGACGAACACGGGCGGGTCAAATTACAGTTTCACTGGGACCGCTATGGTCAATCCGATGAAAACTCCTCCTGTTGGGTGCGCGTATCTCAGCTCTGGGCCGGAAAGACCTGGGGCGGCATTCATATTCCCCGTATCGGCCAGGAAGTGATCGTCGAATTTCTGGAAGGCGATCCGGACCGGCCCATCGTCACCGGGCGGGTCTATAACGGCGACCAAACGCCGCCCTACGAATTGCCGGCCAACAAAACCCAAAGCGGCATCAAGAGCCGCAGTTCCAAAGGCGGAGCAGCGGCCAATTTCAATGAAATTCGCTTTGAAGATAAAAAAGGTGAGGAGCAGGTTTATATCCATGCTGAAAAAAATCAAGATAACATCGTTGAGAACGATGAGACGACGTCGGTAGGCCATGACCGTACCGAGGATGTCGGCAACGACGAGACTATCCACATCGGCAATAACCGCACCGAAACGGTCGATGTCGACGAATCTATAACAATCGGCAATAACCGTACCGAGCAGGTCGGCTCGAACGAAACGATTACGATCGGCGTCAATCGCACCGAAAGCGTCGGCAGCAACGAAACCATTTCAATCGGCAGCAATCGCACCGTCACCATCGGTAGTAACAAAACCGAGACGATAGCGATCAATAAGGCCGAAACCATCGGCGCCGCGAAGGAATTGACCATCGGAGCAGCCTATGCTGTCTCCGTTGGCGCAGCGATGACCGAAAGCGTCGGCGCCTCCAAATCGCAACAAGTCGGTGCGAGCAAATCGACTTCGGTGGGCGGAGATGTTAGCGAAGATTATGGTGCGAACCAGAGTGTTTCCGTGAGTAAAGATTTGTCGGAAACCATAGGCCAGAATCAAACTACTAAAGTCGGCAAGAATCTGGTAATCGATGCCGGCGATCAGATTACCATTAAAACCGGCAGTGCTAGCATCACAATGAAGAAGGACGGTACGATCCAAATCAAGGGCAAGGATATAACCATCGAAGGCAGTGGCAAGATTAATGTCAAAGCGTCCAACAATATCGTCATGAAAGGGCAGAAAATTCTGCAAAATTGATCTGGCGATGATAAACGCTTGAGCGGTATATTCCAGGAGACAGACCATGCAAAATGCTTTAAAACACGAATCAGAGCGGCTGCAGCGTAAAATTGAAGGCGTTGTGATCGG
>JBNLFT010000078.1:0-11525 GCA_050305675.1 Methylococcaceae bacterium | reverse complement strand
CGTACCCTGCAAGTCCCGGAATCCGTACTGCTTCCTTTCGAAACCGATAAACAGGATGATACGGAGGAACAATGAACCATTCCGCCACTGTGATCGACGTCGAACCCTACAGCCTGCTGCGAGCGGCATTGGCCATGTTCCAAAAAACGCCGGCCGAACTGGACGATCTTCAACAGACCCAGGCTACCGCGCAGGCCTTGAAAGAATACGAAATCGAAAGCCGCGTCCTAAAGTCGGCGGAAGCGGCCGCGGTCATCGTTACCGAACAATCGCTGGCCAAGGCCGTCCAGGAAATCCGAGACCGCTTTGCGGACGAGGAAAGTTTCGACGACGAGCTGGAGCGCAACGGACTGGACCGGCAATCGCTGCAAAGCGCCCTCCTGCGTCAATGCAAGGTGGAGAATGTGCTGGAAAAAGTCGCCGCCCGTGCGAGCACGGTATCGGAAGTGGAAGTCGGAATTTATTACCACCTGCATCCGGAAAAATTCAACCGGCCGGAACAACGGGAAGCCCGCCACATTTTGATTACGATCAACGACGACTTTCCGGAAAACACCCGCGCCAACGCCTGGAACCGAATTAACGAGATCGCCGCCCGGCTGAAGCAGAAACCGCATAAATTCGCCGAACTGGCGCTGAAATATTCCGAATGCCCGACCGCACTGCAAGGCGGCGAACTGGGCACCTTCAGTCGGGGAACCCTGTTTCCCGAGATCGACCAGGCATTGTTCGGCATGAAAGAAGGTCAAATCAGCGGCATCATCGAAACCGAAGCCGGTTTCCATATCGTCCAATGCGGAAAGATTTTGAGCGCCGAAACGATTTCATTGAAAAAGGCGCAACCCAAAATACGCCAACTGATGCAGGAACGCGCCAGGCGGACCTGTCAACGGGCGTGGCTGGCCAGCCTGCCGGCCGCCCCGGGCAACCCTATCACAACCAACTAGAGGACCTCGTCATGGCGGAAAAAGAAAGCAAGCACTGTTCCTTTTGCGACATCGAACAATCCCCGTCGGTCCCGCTCATCGCCGGCACCAACGGCTATATCTGCGAGGCCTGCGTATTGCTGGCCGGCCAAGTGGTCAGCAGCTGGGGCCGCAAGAAAGCGCTTAAGGAAATGCAGGGGCCCTTGCCCAAACCGAAGGAGATCAAGGATAAGCTCGACCAGTACGTTATCGGCCAGGACCTGGCCAAGGAAATTCTGTCGGTGGCGGTATACAACCATTACAAACGGTTGAAGTTCGAAAGCGGCGAAGCCGGGCTCGGCAAACTGGACCACGACGTCGAAATCGGTAAATCCAACATCCTGCTGATCGGGCCTTCCGGTACCGGTAAAACGCTTTTAGCCAGCACCTTGGCGAAAATCGTCGGCGTTCCGTTCGTCGTCGCCGACGCCACGACGCTGACCCAGGCCGGTTATGTCGGCGACGACGTGGAGAATATCCTGGTGCGCCTGCTGGATATCGCCGAGGGTCATATCGGCAAGGCCGAATGGGGCATCGTCTACATCGACGAAATCGACAAGATCGCGCGCAGCCCCGAGCAGCAGTTCGGCACCCGCGACGTTTCCGGAGAAGGCGTGCAGCAAGCGCTGCTGCGGTTGGTCGAGGGCTCGCAGGTGAAAGTGCCCAACAAGGGCCGGCGCAAAGACGGCAGTAGTTCCGACCACACCTTGGTCGATACCCGCAATATCCTATTCATTGCCGGCGGCGCCTTTCCAGGGCTCGAAAAACACGTACAAAAACGGCTACTGCCCAAAGACACCGCGATCGGTTTCCATGCCTCGGTCAGTAATCCGGAGCAAAAACCGGAATTGGAAGACATGCTGAACGCCACCGAGCCGGACGATTTGAAGCGTTTCGGTCTGATCCCGGAATTTATCGGCCGCTTCCCGATATTGGCGCCGCTGGAACCGCTGGACGTCGATGCCCTGATTCAGGTGTTGACCGAACCGAAGAACGCGTTGGTCAAACAGTATCAACAACTGTTCGCCTACGAAGGGGTCGCATTGGAATTCGATCAACCCGCACTGATCGCCATCGCCGAAAAAGCGATCGCGCGCAACACCGGAGCCCGCGGCCTGCGCAGCATTATGGAACAGATTTTACGCAAAACCATGTTCGAATTGCCGTCCTACGAAAACGTCGAGCGTTGCGTCATCAGCGAGGCGGTGGTCAACGGAACGGCGGAAATCGAACTCGTTACACAACCGCAAGAAGACCGGCAACAGGCCGGACAATAACGCTATTTGGACCAGGAATACGCCATGACGACAGAAGATCGCATCCGTCAACAACTGCAAGACCATCCCATTATCCTTTATATGAAAGGCGTGCCGGATAACCCCGAATGCGGGTTCTCCGCCAAGGCGGTGGCGGCCTTGAAGGCGACCGGCATCCCGTACACTTACGTCAACGTGCTCGGCTCGCCGTTTATCCGGGAGAAATTGCCCAAAGTCTCCAAATGGCCGACCTTTCCGCAACTGTTCGTCAACGGCGAACTGATCGGCGGTTGCGATATCATCGAAGCGATGGCCGCCGACGGCTCCCTGCTGCCGGCACTGCAATCGGCTTCGAACGTCAAGGCGGACGCCGAGCAATGCGGCACGATTACCCACGCCGAAGTCGAACGGCTGATCAAACAAGACATCGCCAATGCCGAAATCTATATCGAGGGGGAAGGCTGCGATCTCGAGATTACCGTGATCAGCGAAACCTTCAACGGCTTGAGTATGTTGAAGCAACAGCAAAGCGTCATGTCGGCGCTGAGCGAGCCGCTCGGCAGCGGACGACTGCACGCGGTCACGGTCAAGGCCTATACGCCGCAGCAATGGCAGGAGAAAATGGCAGCCTCCGGCGGCGGCAACGGTTTGCTGCAGATTCAAATGTGACCCTCCCAAAGCGGTCGAACACCCTCTTAATCCGCGGAGCCTAACGATGTTGGAACAGCAAGCCTTGGTCACCCGTACCGACGGGCGGACGGTGGTCGTAAAAAGCCTGCAAAGCAGCGCTTGCGGCCATTGCCTGCAGAAGGACTCCTGCGCAACGACGCACTACGCCCATCTGTTGCCGAATCGGGAGATGCCGTTAATCAGCCATTTGGCATTGCAAGCCGGCGATAAAGTCGTCGTCGGGATCGAGGAGAGCCAGCTGTTGCGCGCCTCGCTGTTGATGTACCTGTTTCCGCTGCTGGTTTTACTCGCCGTCGTCGGACTCGGCGGCGGCGACGAAATCACCTCCGCGCTGCTTGCGGCCGCTGCCCTGGCGGGTTCCTATTTTCTACTCCATCGCCTGCAAAGCGGAGTTATCCGCTTTTTGATTTCACCGCCGCAGATACTCCGTAAACTATGACAGGCCATGAATGTCTGGTCCATCGAAAAAGATTTCACACTCAAGCATTTCCTCATTGAATTGGTCCATCGACACGGCGAGAATACCTTTTCGTTGCACGAACATCCGGAGCAGTATCAAGCGGTGGAAGTGTATCGAAGCGGAGTTCCCGAACTCAGCGCTTATGTTTACACCTTTGCCCAGAACAAAGGGAACTATGCGGTCGATCTGAAATATCCATTGGCCGAACATAACATCATCGGCGCCAACGAAAATCTGAGCCTGGAACAATTATTCAATATTCTCAGTACCCACTTCGACCTTTGATCATGAAAGAACAATACCAAATACGTTGTTACACCAGCTACAGCGGCGTAACCCTGCCTTTAAAACTGGTCAGCGAGATTACCGAGTCGGACATGCGCAACCGGAATACCTATTTTCAAGGCTGCTACGATAAAGACAACCGGTTATGCATTTGCCGGAAAATTGTTTACGGCGAGACCGAATTCGAACATCGCTATAGTTATTACGAAAACGGCGTGCTTAAGCAGGCCGTCATTAGTGAAGGCGACGACGAAATTACAACGCTAGACTTCGACGAGCAAGGTAAGCCCGTTTAAACGTTGTCTGCCGGTGCGAGCGTCCGGATAAACAACGCTCATCCGTAGGATCAGCAACAAAACCGATAAACCGCGGTACCGACGAACGTTCCCAGAGCATAACCGAATACCCCTACCAGTACCCCCGGCATGATCAGATCGCGCCAGCCTTTGGCGGCGGCCAGAGCCGGCGCCGTGGTCGCACCAAGCACCGCGGCGTTAGATGCCGTAATCAGTTCCGCCAACGAGAATCCGAACAAAGCGCCCAAGCCGAACGTTATCAGCGCGTGAACGGCCAGCAGGATCGATACCATCAAGACCAACAGCGGGGCGATCTCTATCATCGCCGCGACATCGGCACCGGCGGCGATCGCCGAGAAAAAAACGAACGACAACGGTATCGCCAGTTCGAAGCCGCCGTGCAACCGCGCCATCGATTTAGGAAACAACGTCGCCGGCACTAACGTCAGCAAGGTAATCAAGGCGTAGCGCCAGGCCGGCGCATGCAACCATGCAGTCAACGCGTCGGCCGCCGCGACCACCGTCAGCGCCAACGCCAGCGAAACCGCCAGGGCCGCCGGACTGCTCGGCGCGTCCGCCAAATCTTCGCTGTCGGCAACGTCGTGATCCCTGGGCCGAAAACGCCTTGACAACCACCGCCAGCCCGGCAGCAATGCCAGCAAGACCAGGTACAAAGCGCTGAATAGATTGTCGGTCGCGGTGGCCGCGGCGAAGAACGAGGCATCCTCGCGCAAGCCGGTAATCTCCCCGAGCGCCGCATAGTTCACCGATCCGCCGATATAGGTCGAGGTAAACAATCCGGCGATCGCCGGTTCGCGCAGAGATGTCTCGATGGCTGACGCCTCGGCCAATTGCGTCAGATCCAACAGCAATACCGCGGCGACGACGCCGGCGACGGTACCGGCGCTGGCCAGCAGGAAGGCCATCGTGGTGCGGGTGATCTCGAAAAAAATACGCCTTAGATCCGCCTTGAACAGAAACAACGGAATCAGAACCGGCACGAAATAGGAAAAAACGAAATCGTAGGCCGGCGCATGGTGCGGAATCAAATGGAGGTTCGCGGCCAGTATTGCCGCCAGGATAACCACGACCGTCCCGGTCAGCTGCGCTCCGATGCGCGTCCTCTCGGCCCAGAAACCCAGTGCGGCGAGAGTGAACAGCGCCGCCATGAGCGCGATGTGGTTGTCTGCGGCGATCAAGGAAATGGTAGGACTCCGTCGGGAAGATTCGAGAGCAAGCGATGGCAATCAAGGCCAATCCGCGGGTAAGCGGTTAGCCGGGGCAGCCGGCTTCAGGGTCGATAACCGGCTTAAGTGCGTTTGTCGACATTCATGCCGGCGAATTGCATCAACAATTTCAGTTCGTCGACGGTCAGTTCGTAAAAAGAATGCGGTTTGATCCGTTCCGGCAGCATGGCCGGCCCATAACGCACGCGTTTCAGACGACTGACCCGGACCCCCTGCGATTCCCAGAGCCTTCTGACCAGGCGATTGCGGCCTTCCCTGACCACGACATGGAACCATTTGTTGGCGCCTTCGCCGGCGTAATATTGTATGTCGTCGAAATGGGCCGTGCCGTCCTCCAGTTCGACCCCCGTCTTCAAACGTTCGAGCATGTCGTCACCGACCTCGCCGAGTATGCGAACCGCATATTCCCGTTCGACTTCGGTGGAGGGGTGCATCAACAGATTCGCCAATTCGCCGTTATTGGTCACCAGCAGCAAACCGGAGGTATTGATATCGAGCCGGCCGACCGCGATCCAGCGTCCGACCGCTAGACGCGGCAATTGGGTGAAGACCACCGGCCTGCCGTCCGGATCCCTGCGCGAAACCACTTCGCCGACCGGTTTATGATAAACCAGCACCCGCGTCGGCTGCTCGGCGTATTTCTCCCACTTGACTACCCTGCCGTTAAGCTGCAGATGGTCGCCTTCCTTTAAGCGATAGCCCTGGGTAACTTTTTCGCCGTTGACGGTAAAGCGTCCCTCGTCGATCCAACGTTCGATTTCACGCCGGGAGCCCATACCGCCGCGCGCCAGCACTTTTTGGATGCGCTCGCCCGCCTCACCTTGCACCCGGTCAGTGGATGGTGCTGTTTTCCGGACGGCTGAGCTCGGCTTCCGCTGCGCTGTAGGATTGATCGGCCGCTGCTGCGGCGTGTTTGTCTTCGGCCTCGGCCTGTGTTTCTTGTTCTTCACGTTCGGTCGGTTCTGTTTGCGAAATCGTTTCAACGTCCTGCTTGAAATCCTTGATTTCCTCCATCGTCGGCAGTTCGTCCAACGACGCCAAATTAAAATAATCCAGAAACTGTTTGGTCGTGCCGTATAGCGCCGGCCGGCCCGGTACCTCTTTATGGGCCACGACACGGATCCACTCCCGATCCAGCAGGATTCTTACGATATGGGAACTGACGCTGACACCGCGTATGTCCTCTATTTCACCGCGAGTGACCGGTTGCCGGTAGGCGATAATCGAGAGGGTCTCCAGCAAGGCGCGCGAATACTTCGGCGGCTTTTCCTCGAACAGCCTGGAAATCCACGGCGCCATCCCCTCCTTGACTTGAAAGCGGTAGCCGCTGGCCAATTTCTTTAATCCCACCGGCCGGTCGAGGTAATCGGCCGTGATCGCCTCGATAGCCGCCTGTATCTCTTGGATATCGGGTTGCTCCAACTCCGGAAATACTTGTTGAATCTGCTTGGCCGTCATGGCTCGGTTGGCGGCAAATAAGATCGCCTCGACTATGCGCTTGGTGTTCACATCAAACTCTATCGGGTCGTTATCCGCTGGTTGCGAGGGCGGTTCCGGCTCCGGTTCCTGTTCCTGCTGACCCTCGGGCTCTGCGACGTTAACGGTTGGCTGCACGGCCGACACCGCTTTCTTTTTCGCGGTCCTGGCTTTGATTTGTCTGGCTACGGACTCAGGTTTGGGCGCGGCGTTGAATTCTGATGTCATCGAAGGGACCGGGTTGAAGGATGTCGATGAGTCCTTCTTTGCTGAGTTCGAGGATGGCAAGAAACGAGACAACCACCCCGCTTTTTCCCTCGTGCCGGCTAAATAACGCTGCGAAAGGGAGGCTATCTGGCCGGTTAAGTTTTTCCAAAATGGTTGCCATTCGTTCACGGACTGACAAAGGCTCCTTGGTGATCTGATGGTGACTGAGTTGTTCGGCCCGTTTGAGCACGTCTTGAAATGCCAACAGCATTTCCTTTAATTGCACGTCGGGTAGCACTTGGTGCACGCTGATGGTCGACACGTCGACCGCGGCGTCAAACACGTCCCGCTCGTTGCGCGGCAGCCGATCGATTTCCTCGGCCACTTTCTTAATCGCCTCGTACTCCTGCAGCTTGCGGATCAGATAGGCGCGAGGGTCGTCTTCCTCGTCCTCTTCCTCGCTCTGCCTCGGCAACAACATGCGGGATTTGATTTCCGCCAGCAATGCCGCCATGACCAGATACTCCGCCGCCAGTTCCAGCCGCAGGGCATCCATCATTTCGATATAATTAATGTATTGCTGTGTAACTTGCGCGATCGGAATATCGAGAATATCCATATTCTGTTTGCGAATCAAATATAACAGCAAATCCAGCGGCCCTTCGAAGGTCTCCAAAAACACTTCCAACGCGTCGGGCGGAATATAGAGATCCTCCGGAAGATCTTGGTACGGCATACCCAAGACCTTGGCGATGGCAGACGGTTGCTCGGGTAACTCGTGCGGCTGTTCGGTCAAGATTGCGGATTTTTCGATCAAACTAAAGCCCCGCCAGGGCGAAAAACAATTGCTGGGCGTAATACATCGGATAAGCAAGGACGTAACCCAGTCCCCCGCTCGTCAGTAACAGCAGTAAAATTAAAAAGCCGTAGCGTTCCAAGCGATTGTATTGCCAGGCCAGTCGGCTGGGTAAGAGGCCGCTGACGATGCGGCTGCCGTCCAACGGCGGAATAGGCAATAAGTTGATCAGGGCCAGAATCAGATTGATCGAAATACCGGCTATACCGGTGTAAATCAACGGCAACGAAATAAACTCGATATTCACCAGTACACCGCATCTGGCGAGCAGGGCCCAGCCTATCGCCATCAGCAGATTGGACAACGGCCCGGCAACGGCCACGAATGCCATATCTTTTCTAGGATTCTTAAAAGAACGAGGGTCCACCGGCACCGGCTTGGCCCAGCCGAAGATGAAGGCGGAACCGGTTAACAGCAATATCCCCGGCAGCACCAGGGTGCCCAACCAATCGATATGCTTTAACGGGTTTAAGGTCAGTCTTCCTTGGTAAAAGGCGGTATTGTCGCCGAATTTTTTGGCTACCCAACCGTGCGCCACTTCGTGTACGGTGATGGCGAAAACGATGGGTAAAATCCAGACGACGATGCGCTGGATCAGGGTAAGTTCATTCATCATAAGCTGCTTCCGGTGACGGTTAGTCCAACATCGGCGCCTGACCGATACCTTGCCTGACCACTTCGATCTGATTGTTATCGCAAGCGATGATCGTCGTATCCTGGCTTTCGATTATGCCGGCATCGATAATCAAATCCAATTCCTTCTCGAAGCGCTCGCGGATTTCGAAAGGATCGGTCATCGCTTCGTGCTCGCCGGGCAACGACATCGTCGCGGTAATCAAAGGCTCTCCCAACTCCTGCAACAACAGCAATGCAATCTTGTTGTCGGGCACCCGGATGCCGATGGTTTTCTTTTTCGGGTGTTGCAGACGCCGCGGCACTTCCTTCGTCGCATCGAGTATGAAGGTAAACGGTCCCGGCGTCAGGTTTTTGATCAACCGAAACGCATCGTTGCCGATTTTGGTAAAGTTGGAAACCTGAACCAAATCCTTGCATGCCAGCGTGAAATTATGTTTGTCGTCCAAACGCCGGACCCGCCGGATCCTGTCCAACGCTTGCTTGTCGCCTATATGACAGGCGATGGCATAGGAGGAATCGGTCGGGTAGACGATCACCCCACCTTTACGAACAATATCCACCGCCTGATTGATCAAACGCAATTGCGGATTTTCAGGATGGACTTCAAAAAACTGCGCCATTCTCGTTATAGTTATCTGAAAGGCGCTATTGTACCCTATCTTTCCGATTCTTTTTTCGCAACTTTATCTCGCAGATAAACCGGCATCGCCTGTTCCACCGGCACCGCCAGCCCACCTTGAAGACCGTCCGCGCCCAGCTGTGCGATCGCCGCCGCCCTGGGCAATTTTTCGGTTTCGACCGCCAGTACCAGGCTGCCCAACCGCTTCGACAATTCCGCCCGGTATGCCCCCCATCCAGAGCCGACCCCGGCTCCGGCAATCTCCGGAAACGCAACACTCGACGCGAGGGTCACCGCTTCCGCTCCCAATAAGCGGGCATAGCCTTGGGTGTCTTTCTGATAAACCCCCCAAAAGATTTCGCCCATCCTAGCATCCATCGCGGTAAACGAAATGTTAATCGGATTGGCGTTGAAAAAATCCTGGGCGATCGCCGCCAGCGTCGACACCGGCACCACCGGCAAGTCGGCACCGAACGCGATGCCCTGCACGACCCCGGCTGCGATTCTGACGCCGGTAAACGAACCCGGCCCGCGACTTAGCGCCATGGCGTCCAACTGCTGCGGCGACAGTTCCGCGTCCGCCATCAATTCGTCGATCATCGGCAAAATCAGTTTGGTGTGTTCTCGCGGCGCGAGGGCGAATCTTTCCCTAATCTCGCCATCGATGTACAAAGCCGCCGAACAGGCCTCGGTCGAGGTTTCGACTGCCAATAATTTCAAGGCTGTTCCTCCATCTGAAAAAATTGCCTGACTTCGGCGATATCGCGGGTCCGCCGCATCGCCGGCACGCTGTCCAAAAACATTTGCCCATAGGCACGTTTCAGCAGACGGGGATCACAGACCATCAAGACGCCTCTGTCATCGAAATCGCGGATTAGCCTTCCGACGCCTTGGCGCAAGGCAATGACCGCGGACGGCAGCTGGTATTGAAAAAACGGATTGCGCCCTTGTTGTTCCATCGCATGCAAACGCGCTTTCAGCACCGGATCGCCGGGGGAAGCGAACGGCAACTTGTCGATTATGACGCAAGACAGACTATCGCCGCGCACGTCGACCCCCTCCCAGAAACTCGAAGTCGCCAACAAGATGGCGTTGCCCTCTTCTTTGAACTGTTCCAACAAGGCCGATTTCGAACCGTTCCCTTGAACCAGGAGCGGATAGTCCAGCCTGTCCTTTAACAGTTCGGCAGCCCGTTGCAGGGCGCGGTGGCTAGTGAACAAAAAAAAGGCACGCCCGCGACTGGCCAGCAACACCGGCAGGGCGAATTCGACGACGCGATCCGTAAAATCCGCCTCGCTCGGCTTGGGCAACCCTCGCGGATGGTAAAACAGCGATTGATTCGGATAATCGAACGGACTTTCCCAGGTTCTGGTATCGGCGTCGTACAAACCCAGACTGCTGCTGAAATGGGAAAAATCGTTGGCGACGCTCAGCGTCGCGGAGGTAAAGATCCAGGTCGCCTCATGGTGCAGCATAAACGACTTGAATTCCTTTGCGATATCCAGCGGCGTACGGCTCAGGGTGAAAGTCTTGCTGTGGGTTTCGTACCACTTTATCCACTCGCCGTGGGTATCGTTGATGATGCTGTCCAGCTGCGCCTCGTAATTTTCCGCGCGCTCGAAGCACGACTCCAAACCCTTGCTCCGCACCGACGCCAATTCCAACTGGTCGGTCAAGCGCTGCAATTGTTCATGCACCGTATTCAAGGCAGCGGAAACTTTCGGATTGTCCGCGATATCCTTCCATTCACCGCGGCGCAGTTCGAGACCGAACGCCAACCTTAAATCCTTCACATCCAATTGCAAATCCTCGCAGGCCTGGCGCAAATCGGGCATGTCTTTGGCCGCGGCGAGATATTCGTTCAAGGCGTCGCTAGCCAGATCGTTTAACTGCTTGGCGCCGAGGTTAATGCCGAGAAAATTGGAAGCGGTTTCCGCCAGTTGATGTGCCTCGTCGATAACCACCACGTCGACGCTCGGCAACAATTCCCCGAACCCCGTTTCGCGTATCGACCAATCGGCGCACAGCAAATGATGGTTGACCACGACAATGTCCGATTCTTGGGCTCTTTTTCGCGCCTTGGTCAAAAAACAATCGGCATAATCGGGGCAATCCTGGCCCAGGCAATTATCCACCGTCGACGTGGCGTTAAACCAAACCGGGTCGCCTTCCCTGACATCGTCGATTTCGGAAATGTCGCCGACCTTGGTCCTTTTCGACCAGGACTGGATTTGGGCCAGCGCCGCTGCATCCTCTCTGCTATGGCCGAACGAAGAGTTCAAAGCAATATCCAGGCGATAGGTGCATAGATAATTTGCCCGTCCTTTAAGCAAGGCGGACTTGAACGGAGTGCCGCTCAACGCCGTGCGGATCAATGGCAAATCCTTGTTGAATAACTGGTCCTGAAGATTCTTGGTTCCGGTCGAGATAATGACCTTTTTGCCGGACAAAATCGCCGGAATCAGATAGGCAAAGGTCTTGCCGGTACCGGTTCCCGCTTCGGCAATCAAATTATGTTGCTTGTCGATCGCC
>JBNLFT010000077.1:0-11658 GCA_050305675.1 Methylococcaceae bacterium | reverse complement strand
GTGCCCAAGCGAAATCAGTAATGAATCGGTAATTTTTAGCCGTCTCGGGAGCCACAAAAATTACGTATATAAGTACGCAGAATGCCAGAACTGCAGAAAGAGTGAAAATTGTCACGAACAACCAGAAAAGAATATTGGCCATATAGGCTTTCTGGGAGGCGGTTTCGTGAATAGTGGGGTTATCCATTAGGAGCAACCTCTTTGCCGAATTTATCTTCGATAAATCGGCATAATGTACTCGTTTGCTCGGCGGATAGTTTGAAATTGGTTCCGACGGCCATCCTGAAAATTAAATGTTCGCCAAGTATGTCGAGCTGCTTTAACTCTTCGCTAGGAAGCCGCTCAGGAAGCACCGCTTCATAATTGATTTCAACTCCATGTCCCCAGCCCTCGAAAAACTCGACCTTGCCTAATATTCGCCCCCAACCATATATACCGCGAATTTCCGGCGGACCCGCCAGCCAAAAAAATACCAGGTCTCCCTTATTCATCTCGTCACGATATCGAGTTACGAGCCACGTTTCGGTTTCTCCTGCCTTCATTCGTTCACGAAGGTCGTACCTTTTGGGTATCGCTTGAAATATCCAGCCCATCGTTGTTCCTCGTTCTCGTGCGTTAAATTATTGAGCTGATCAATGTTTTAAACACAGTTATGTCCGATAAGAAATCAGCAACCGGAAATTCAGACCAGCGCCCATGTCTTACAACTGATGAATCACTAAGATACGAGACCGGCATACCGGGTTGGTAGAGACCGCATGGCTGGTACCCGATTAGACTCCGAATCGTACTTCGTCAGATCTCCGTTATCTGCGCAGTTGTTCGCGCTAAGGATCTCTCTTTTTTTCCGAGTGCAACAACGTCTGCATATGACTATCATACAATTTCCCTAGTTCGTAAGGGAATGGCATTCCGCTATCTTCTATTTCTGTCCGGATGTTCTCGATACGCGTTCACAAAATGAAGCCAATTTTCGAATATAAGTTGATAGTTCGGGCATTGTTTCTGCGTGTCCGGAAAATAAAGCGTTTTTTTGATCAGTTGATATTGGCGGACAATCGTGCCAATTGGACTGCATAGGTTGCGAATGACTTTAATTGTTGAGCAGTTTGATGTCAATTCGCCGCTACGGTTTATCGGGCGGAGGGCTAACGTTTCGGCAAGGATCAACAGAGCTGCTATGCCTCGTTTATAGAACTTCCGATTGGCTCGGAATTATCGGACGTATTGCCTTTATTCCTATGAGGGATAAATTTATTTTCCGTGGGGAATTCATCTGGTTGGGGAAAGACCGGATTTACGGAAATGACGAAAAGGAATCGGGACGGTGCGTATGGCTCATCCCGACGAGGGCTTTGGTATGACCGAAGGGGAGGGTGGCTGTCGATGCGAAAAAAGGAGGTTTCCCTACCTCAATGAGCGCATCCCAAACCGGTTGTTCCGCGCTTGAGCCGATGGCTTCAAGCGCGGAGAGGGAATTGTTTGCTGCCGTATTCTTCTGTTACTAGTTTCGATGTTTTACCGCGGGGCAGGGAGGGCATTTCTCGGTTGTCGACAACCCGGGCTCGGGCACATTCAATGCGAACAGCCTGTTGATCACGAAATTTTCATCGTGAATCTCTCGACCGCGCTTGCCGGCCGAAGTAGTCGAAATATTCCGAATCCGGTTGCAGCAGGATTTTGTCCTCCTTGCTGTTGAAGGTTTTCTGGTACGAGCCCAGGCTGCGGTACAAGGCGAAGAATTCGGGGTCCTTGCCGTAGCCGGAGGCATAAATCTCGGCTGCCTTGGCGTCGCCTTCCCCGCGCAGGATTTCCGCTTCTTTGTAGGCATTGGCCAGCATGATCGATTGCCGGCGGTCGGCGTCGGCGCGAATTTTTTCCGCTTCCTCCGCTCCCTGTGAGCGGAATTCGCGGGCCACCCGCTCGCGCTCCGCATCCATTCGGCGGTAGACCGAGGTGCTGACCTCCGGCGGCAGATCGATGCGCTTGATGCGGATGTCGACGATCGTCATTCCCAGCTCGGATGCCAGGCGTTCGCCGTTCTGGATCAGAATATTGCGCATTTCCAGCCGGTCTTCGGCGATCAGTTCGTTGATCGTGCGCTTGCTGAATTCGCTGCGCATGATGTCCTTAATCACCTGTTCCAGCCGCAGATTGGCCTGAAAGGTATCGCCGCCGACTGCGGTGTAATAGCGCCTGACGTCGCCGACGCGCCACTTGACGTAGGAATCGACGATGACGTTTTTCTTCTCCGAGGTTAAGAAGCGTTCCGGTTTGGAGTCCAGCGTCATCACCTTGCTGGAGAATTTTTTGACGTTGTTCAGCAGCGGAATCTGCCAATGCAGCCCAGGTGCGAAGTCGGTGTCGACAATTTCGCCTAATTTGAACTTGATGGCTTTTTCCGTTTCATACACCGTGAACAGCGATAAATACAGCATTAACAGCAAGCTGATTGCCGTGCAAAGCACCAGTTTTTGTTGCGTAAGCATTAGTCTCTCCCCCTGGATGGACGTTGGAAGTTGGTTCGCGGTTTGCCGTCGTTACCGGGTGACGAGCCTTCCGCGCTAAGTTTGACCGGCGGCGGCAAGCTGGATTGCGGTTGTTTGTCCAACGGCAAATACAGCAGGTTTTGTTGCAGTCCGTCGAGCATCACCACGTCGCTATTCGCCAGTACCGATTCCATCGCCTCGATCAACAGCCGCTTGCGGGTCACTTCCGGGGCTTTCCTGTATTCCACGTAGAGTTGGTTGAAGCGGCTGATATCGCCGATCGCGGTGGCGATAACCTTCTCTTTGTAGGCCTGGGCCTCCTCGATTTTGCGGGCGGAGAGGCCGCGCGCCTTCGGCAGCACTTCGTTGGCGTATGCTTGGGCTTCGTTGATCAGCCGTTGTTTGTCTTCGCGCGCCTTGATCGCGTCCTCGAATGCGGCTTGGACCTGCTCCGGCGGTTGGGCGTCCTGCAAATTGACGCTGGTAATGCTAATGCCGGAGCGATAATCGTCCAGTATCTGTTGGGTCAGTGTTTGGATGCGGGCGACGATGTCGCTGCGGCCTTCGGTGAGCACATAGTCCATCGTGTTCTTGCCGATTACGGCGCGTTCGGCGCTTTGCGAGGCTTGTTTCAGCGAGGCGACCGGGTTGTCGACGTTGAACAGGTAATCGCGGGCGTCCTTGATTTGATACTGAATCGCCAGGCTGACGTCGACGATGTTTTCGTCCCGGGTCAGCATCAAGGCTTCGCTTGGAACCGGAACGGGTCGCGCCGATAGCGACGAGCGGTACCCGATTTCGATGTACTGCTGTTTTGCTACGTTCACCAGACGGACCTCTTCGATCGGATAGGGAATATGCCAGTGCGGCCCCGGCAGCGTAGTATCGGTATAGGCGCCAAATCGCGTTTCCACGCCGCGATTGCCTTCGTCGACGATATAGAATCCGGATGCCAGCCAGACCAGCCCGGCACCGAGCACGGCCAGTCTCAGCAGCCGCTGCGGGCGGATTTTGACCTGCATGCTTTGCCAGGCCTGCGCGATTTTGTCCCATCCCTGTTCCAGCACCAGCTCCAGGCCGGTTTTAGATCGCTTTTCTCGGTCTCGTAAATTGTTTTGATTGTTTTGATACATTTCGCCCTCCGGGGTGATGCTTGCTTGGTCGGCTTCAACGATCGCTCGGGCGGCAACTTGCTTTGCCGTCCGTTCGTCGTCAGGCCAGGAAGTTGCGTAACTGTGCGCCGTAATGAGATTTGATCTTCGCCATCGCCAGAACCTGGATTTGGCGCACCCGTTCGCGCGTTAAATCGAGCCGTTCGCCTATTTCCTCCAGCGTCAATTCGCCGCCACAGCTAAAACCGAAGCGCCAGCAAATAATCATTTGTTCTTTGTTGTTCAACACCGATAAGCCCTGCGTCAGCAACTGATGCAATTGCCGCTCGCTGTGTAGTTGCATCGGCGAGTCGTTGCCTTCCTGAGGCAACAGTTGTAATAAGTTGTTGTCCTTGTCGTCGGAAAATGATTCGTCCAGAGAAGCCGTGAGCTGGGAGACGTTTTGCAGTCGGCTGACTTCCGCCAGCGGCCATCGCAATTCGTCGGCCAAATTTCGATCGGAAGGCTTGTGGCCCGTCTTGCTCAATAATCTTTCCCGTGCTTGGCACAATTTGTTGATCGCCGCCAGTTGCGCCAACGGTAGGCGGACAGTCCGTTCGCTGCGGCTCAGAGCTCTGGACATCGATTGCCGTATCCAATAGGCGGAGTAGGTCGAAAATTTGAATCCCAAGCGGTAATCGAAGCGGTCAATCGCTTTCAGTAGGCCTATTTGCGCTTCTTGGATCAGGTCCTCGTCGTTAAGTGCATTGCCTTGGTACTGTCGCTGCAGCAAGCGAACCAGTCCCTGATTGCGGCTGACGAATTGTTGTCTGATGTGCGACCATTGCCGATAGTGCTCGAACAGTTCGTTTAATGAATTTGCGGTAACGATGGATTCCGGGCATAAGAACCCCGGCAGTCGCATTTCGTAACGTTCGATCGATTTCTCGATACGTTGGTCAAGCCGGCCTTGCTCGGCGGTGGTTTTGAATATTGTCGGTGCTTGCGCCGGACGCATCCCACCCGAGAGGCGAACGACCAGGGCGCAAAGGGCGATGATATCCTCCCCAACCAGGGGGAGATTCGCTTGTAACGCCTTTAGCTGCTGGGCATGGAAAGCCATCCGCAAGCAATTCGAGCCATCGGCGTAAGCCGATTTATAGTAGGCGAGGAAGCGTCTACGCAGGTCACGCAATTTCTGCCCAGAATCCTCATGTCCATTGTCTCGGTCCTCCTTGTCGTTAGGTTGTCCATGATATGTCAAGTAATATAAGGCGGTCAGAGGCAACGCCGCTAGCCATTGGGTGATTGATTCCCGATGGTTGGCGAGTTGTTCGGCTAGCTCGTTGTTCTCGTCCTGATTTTTGCGAGTAATATAAATATCTGTTTTGTATTTATTATTGTCGGTCGTCTTAAGTGCTTCTGACGAAAGTGCCGTAACCATATCTTTCACCCTTCGGTTCCGATGCCGTGTTGTATCGCTGGGCCAAACAATATATCGGCATTGTGAAGTTGTCAAATAAAATATGCACAAGACATGGACAATTGGAATTAATTTTCCCGGTGCCCATGATGATATCGATGGCGGCGAGTCGTACCGGCCTGTACGACAGGCGGGGGTGTCCAATACCAGGTTGGGCCATGGTGGTAATGTTGGGTTTGAGAAAGTTATGTCAAGCGGGCGAGGGGAGCGCTTTCGTTAGGCGCTTCGCTTGTTTAGGAATTCGACCGAAGGACGAATGTGCACCGGGCATTGTCATGGAAGCGCGTTGCGAGCAGGTCGTCGCAACCGTTGCGGTCGGTTTATGCGGGAGATAGAGTAGCGGCGGATTAACGCCATTCTTGGCGCAAACGGCCGACGATTTTCGCGGTTTTGGCTTTCGCGACGTCGGTCTGCCGCTTAACGGTTCTTGGTACGCACGAAATCCTCGAACTCCGGCAACGACAACGGCTTGCTGAAATAATACCCCTGCACGTATCGGCATTGGTGATTCAGCAGTTCCAGTTGACGCCGGTTTTCCACGCCGGTGGCAATGACCTTGATGCCAAGTTTGTTGGCCAGGCTGACGATGGTTTCCACCATGATGGCGTTGGCGGGGTCCTCCAGCATGCCCTGGATGAAAGAACGGTCGATTTTGATCACGTCCACCGGCCGCGTTTTTAGATAACTTAACGAGGAATAGCCGGTGCCGAAGCCGTCCAGGGAAATCTGTACGCCGGCTTGTTTTAATTTTTCGACGCTGGCGATGTAAGTGTCACGATCGTCCAAAAACAGTTTTTCGTTGACCTCGAAGGTGATGGCATGCGGCTCGACCAGTTTTTTCTCGAGAATGTCCAGCCATTCGACATAGCAGTCGTTTCGGTTGTATTGGGCGACCGATTGATTCAGCGAAATCCTGACCGAACCCAGCCCACGCCGGCTCCAGCGCTGTATATTGGTGGCGGTTTCCTCGATGACCCAGTTGCCGATGTCTCGAATCAAGCCGCTTTCTTCGGCGATCGGGATGAATTGCTGCAACGGCACGTAGCCGGACTGGGGACGTTTCCAGCGCAGCAGCGTCTCGGCGCAGGCGACTTTTTCCGTCGCCATGTCGATGATCGGCTGGTAATGCAGGCTGAATTCCCGGTTTTGCATCGCCAGCCGCATCTCCTCGATCAGTTGCAGGCGCCTTTCTGTTTCCTGTTGCAGCGCAGGGGTGTAATAGTAATAGCAGTTACGCCCTTTGTGTTTGGCCATGTACATGGCGCTGTCGGCGTTCTTCATAAGAGCGTCGCTGTTATTGCCGTCATCCGGATAGAGGGTGATGCCGATGCTGGCGGATATGAACACCTCTTTGCGGTCGATCAGCAGACGCTGCTTGAAGTTTTCGAAAATCTTGCGGGCGATTACTTCCGCGTCGCTGGCCTTGTCCAAGTCGGGTACGACGATGGCGAATTCGTCGCCGCCCAGGCGGGCGACCGTGTCCGAATTTCTGACCGAGTATTGCAACCTTTTCCCGGTTTCCTGGAGCAATAGATCGCCCGCATGATGGCCGAGGTTGTCATTGATCCACTTGAACTTGTCCAGATCCACCAACATCAGCGCCAACTTCTTTTTACTGCGTTTTCCCCGTTTGATGGCGCTGTTCAGCCGGTCCATGAACAAAGTCCGGTTCGGCAGGTGGGTCAACGGGTCGTAGTTGGCCTGAAATTGGATCGAGGCTTCGAACGCCTTTTGCTGGCTGATATCCCGCAATATCGAGATGGTTTGGCCGATGCCGCCTTGGGCGTCCTTCAATACGGAAACGGATTGCCAGACCGGGATGTTTTGTCCGTTGCAATCGCGGATCTCGGTTTCCCCCTGCCAGAAGCGGCGGTTTTTCAGGGCGGACACGATTGGCTGGAAAAAGTGTCTATCGTATTGGTCGGGATTGAGGACGTCGGAGGGCTGCTTGAGGATTTGCTGCTCGCTGTATCCGGTCAATTTGCTGAATCCGTCATTGACCGAGATGATACGGCGATCTTTATCGGTGACGAAAACTGCGTCGGGGGTGTTTTCGATGAACGACTGCTTTAACTGCGAGTCTTCGTCGATCGGAGGGCGCGCGGAAAGTCTCCTGAGATGGCCGTACAGGCGTTTAACGGTACCGTCGCCTTCGATTTCTGCCTTGATGTGCGCGTGATAACAGCTGATTTCGCCATCGTCCGGCAGATAGTGAAAGGTATAGTCGACGGCTTGCTTGGAAAACAGGCAGATGTTGTTTTGGGTCTTGACCGAGGGTAAATCGCCGTCACCGATGCGGGCCAGAAATTCGTCGTAACTCATGACGGTTAGTTCGGTGTTTCGGCCGCCTTGCAAAACCACTTGATCCTTTTCGGGATAATATTCCCAAGAGAAGGCGCGTTGCAGACCTTTGCCTACCGCTTTTTCGAGCAGGCTGTTTTGTTCTTCGGCTTTCTGGCGCTGGTTTTCGTAACAGTGAAAAATGCTGAGGTTGAGGCGGTCGAGAAATTGCTGCAATACGCTGTCTTTCAACACAATATCGAGGCATCCCATGGTCATGGCTTTGGTCGCCAGGCTGAAATCCGGGCTGCCGCTGACGATGATGGTGGGAGGCATGCACTTGCGGTATTGTAACTGCTCCAGAAGGCGGAACCCGTCGGGTTGGGGGGTGTAAAAGTCCAGCAACAAAAGATCGTACGAGCGGTCGCGCAATACGGCGAGGCACTCTTGCTCGCTATTGCAGATGTCGACCTGATAGCCCCGCCATTCGAGTCGCATTTTGACCTGATTGGCAAAAAAACGATCGTTCTCCAAATATAAAATACGAAAATCGGCCATGATCGAAGTCACCCGCCCCTTATCGGATAGAACCGCGAAAGATGCTTTAATATCGATTCCCGGTGCGCGATGACCCAAGAAAACAATACTTGATTAATAAGAAAGCATATGCTTACAAAGAGCTTAAGTTTATCACGCCGGTTTTCTATTGATTATTAAAATTTTTAATGATTATGTATTTTTTTATCTTGTTGAATCTAACGCTGGGATATTTGGCCGGCTCCGAATCGTCACTGCTGCGATTTTTCCTTTCCGACGCGCTGGTGTATGTCGGCGCGAGTTGTATCTTCGCCGCGTTGATACCGGCGTGGTTCGGCAAGCTTTCGGCGGCTGTTTGGTACGACTTGTTTGCCTGCGGAACCCTGCTGGTCTGGTTGCCGTATTGGTACCCGGACTTTCGCGACGGTTCCCCGGTGTTTTTTTATTTTCCGTTATTCTTCGCCCTGATTAGTGCTCTGTTCTCGTTGGTCTTTATCAAAAAGCGCGAGCAGATCGACGCGCAGACGCTGGAATTCATGCAATGGCTGTCCGACTCGGGGCGCTTTAATCCGTGGCTGATCGCCGGTTTTGTATTGGCGGGACTGTATTTTAAGGAGCATTTCTTGTTGTATCCGGTTGCCATGACCTTGCTGGTGATGCGCTACGCGCTGGCCAGATGCTTGCAAGAGTGAGGTTTTTCGGAATATCGCTTGACTTTTGCTTAAAAAACGTCGATCAATTCGGTATTTTAGGGAGAGTGCGGCGGCTCGTTCGATACCAATGGTTTTGAGCAATCCGACTTTTAGCCCGGACATTCCATTCAGGGACAAACTGTGTCGGCTAAACAAGACAAGTATTACATCGATGGCTTTGCTTTTTATGCGGTGTCAAATGCCACGATTGCCTTTGTCAAATATCCGGGCTAGCGGGTGGCGAAGGGTGAAATTGTTTTAGCCGGTCGCCGATAAATCCCGGCGGTTTTGTTCAACGCTTCGCTAAGTATCCGTATCGACAGGGAAAAATACGCTTAATCACAAGCGCTGTGGATAACCTTGTGGATTATGTGTTTATGTGTTGCGCCCGGCCATGAAATTGTTACGTTTTTGTTAAATTGGCTAAAAATTGTTCAATTTTTTATCTTTTTGGTTTCAATCGGTTACCGGTATCGGAACAAGGGAGCAAGCAGCGGTTAATGCCCAACCGATGCCGAAAGTCGAACCTTCCCTATGGACTTGCCGGTTCCGCAACACGTGAAGCAAGATGTTGTGTTCGTTTTTTGAGTTTTGAGAGGCCGCCATGACCGAACGACAATCACCCACGCTGCCAAATCCCTCCGTGCTGGTACCGGTCGATCCGGCTATCGAGAACTATATGCGACAGCTGGCCGGGGTGAGCGATCATCCGACACTGATTGCGATGGAGGCCTATGCCAAGCAAAACGGATTTCCGATTATCGACCGCCTGGTCGGTATTTTTCTGCTAACCCAGGCGCAAATGATTGGCGCCCGGCGGGTTTTTGAGTTCGGAAGCGGTTACGGTTATTCCGCATATTGGTTTGCCAAGGCGGTAGGCGAACAAGGCGAGGTGGTTTGCAGCGACGGCGATTCGGCCAATCTTGCCAAGGCGCGCAATTACCTTCAGGCCGCCGACTTGTGGGATCGGGTCGTGTTTAACGTTGGTCTGGCGCAGCACATTTTTGCTCAAACCGACGGACTGTTCGATATTTGCTACAACGACGCCGATAAGGGCGATTACCCCGAAATCTGGCGCATGGCCAAGGCTCGTATTCGGCCGGGCGGTTTGTATATCGCCGACAACGTACTTTGGCACGGTCGGGTCGCCGTGGAGCAATACGAGGATATCGTCCCCGGCTGGACCGAGGCGATCATGGAGCATAACCGATTGATTTTCGAAGATCCCGGATTCGACGCCTTTATCAATCCCACTCGCGACGGGGTGATCGTCGCCCGTAAAAAGGCGGGATAAGGCGGGCATTAAAAATCTGGCGTTGTTGTTTGATTCTGTGTTTCAATTTCGACCTTACACCACCAGGAGGAAATAACATGATAAATAAAAACGATGTCGCTCCTTTTTTCAGATCGCGCAATCAAAATAACGAATTAGTATCGCTTAACGATTATGTCGGCGACAAAAACGTCGTGTTGTATTTTTATCCGAAAGACGATACGCCGGGTTGCACCATCGAAGCCAACGACTTTACCGCATTGGCGAACGAGTTCAATGCCTTGGACACCGTCGTCGTCGGCGTCAGCAAGGACACCTGCGCCAGCCACCGGGATTTCATCGAAAAATACGGTTTGAACGTCGAGTTGTTGGCTGATACCAGCGGCGATTTATGCGACAGTTACGGAGTCTGGCAAGAAGTCGAAAAAGAGGGGGTTAAAAAATGGAAAATCGTACGCTCGACCTTTCTGATCAACAAGGAAGGCATCGTGGAAGAGGCGTTGTACGGCGTCAATCATGAAGGCCACGCCCAGGAAATATTGGACAGGCTGAAAGGCCCGAACGCAGAGCCCGCCGAATAGGGCTAGCCCGAATATTTCATAAACGGAATGGGATTTCTGGAAAATCGGGCGAAGAAGGTTGGACGAACATCACGAATGCCATAGCCAGCTCTGGCTTGAGTGATTTTGTTCAAGATTCGAAGTCCGATGGTTCAGAAAACCATTCAGGCACAAACTGTACCCAATAAACATGAGTCATATCAGACCTAAGGCATTGGTTCTGAATGCTTATTTCAAATAGTAAGGCCGCCTTTGTGAAATATCCGGGCTTGGCAGTCGCGATGGGCGGATGCGGCCGTCCATCGCCTTAGCTTCAAGCGACAACCGCTACTTCATCTCCCGAAAAAAACTTTTCGGGGCTCCGCAGATCGGACATTCCCAATCGTCGGGAATATCTTCCCAACGGGTACCCGGCGCGATGCCGCTATCGGGGTCGCCTTTCGCCTCGTCGTACATATGCTCGCATTCCATGCATTGGAATTTTCTATAGCCGGTCATTGCTCCTCCCGTTATCGGTCGATGGCGACGCGGCGTCCGCCGGCCGCCGATTCCAATGCGGCCACGATGGTGCGGCAGTTGTCTTTGGCGTCGGCGAAGGACAATGCGGGCGCCTTGCCGTTCAGGACGCAATCGGCGAAGTGTTCGATTTCAAGGCGGAAATGATCGGCCGGGGGCAAGCGCTCCTCTTTCTGCTTGCCGGCCTCGGTCCACCAGGAGATGACCGGCGTATCTTCCGGCATTGCCCAGACGTTGTGGCATTTCAGACCGCCTTCGGTGCCGATGATCTCGTATTCGGCGCGGCGGGCGCGCTCGAAACTGAAATCGAAATGGGCGTATTTGCCGTCGCCGAAGTCCAGGATGCCGCTATTGCTGACGTCGGCCCCGCTGTCGTTATACTTGGCCATGGCGGTAACCGCGACCGGCGGCCGGTCGAAAAACATGCGCGCGGTATGGATCGCATAGCAGCCGATGTCCCACATCGCGCCGCCGCCGTCGTCTACCCCTCTGTTGATTCGATAGAGGCGGGCGGGTTTCATCATGAACGAAAAGCAGGTGCGCACGCTGCGCACTTCGCCGATGACCCCGGAGGCGAGCAATTCCCGCACTCGGTCGTGCTGCGGATGTAACCGGTACATGAAGCCTTCCATGACGGTGACGCCTTGTCCCGCCGCCGCCGCTTCGATCGCCTCGATATCGGCCACGGTGCTCGGCTCGGCCGTCGCCGGGCCGCGCCAGAACAGCAGACCGAGGGC
>JBNLFT010000076.1:11485-11721 GCA_050305675.1 Methylococcaceae bacterium | reverse complement strand
ATGTCTTTCAGCAAATGTTCTAGATTTAAGTCGGCCAACGAATCCACCATTAGAGTTGGTTAAGGAAGCGCCGAATGAATCGGTCGTGGATTCTCGGCGCTCGGTTAAGGAACATACCATCTCCCTTAGCCTAAAAAATTCAATCGCTTAACGTGATCGATTCCGGTCGCGCGTCCCTGCACTGGAGGAAATACCGATTACATGTAAGTGCCGCTATTTTTGCGAAAGCTTGTTTT
>JBNLFT010000076.1:0-11475 GCA_050305675.1 Methylococcaceae bacterium | reverse complement strand
CACGACGCTCTTCCGATCTCTCCGGCGGCCCCGATTCGTCCTCGTCACCTCGTCCCGACCCAACGTGGGGTCGGAACATAGGCTCCAAATGACTTGACGGCGTGTCGCGATGCCTTGCAGGCTTTCTCCGCTTCGCTACGAAAACCCGCCCGGCGCTACGCCTATCGGGGACTAAAAATCTTCACTTCGCTGGCGCTCCGTTTCCAAGATTTTCAGCGTCAGTATTTTAGTAAATTATTGATTTGCGGATCGACTCGCCCAATCCATCGCCACCGTCTCCGATACTAACACCAAATTTCGCCAGCGGAAAAGTGAATTAATCCCTTGCCCGGACGCTACAGTTAGGATAGTCCATTTAACCGTTTTCGCGGTAACATTTCGCCAGCACGACCGTTATGTTGTCTCGTCCTCCGCGCAGCAATGCCAAATCCAGCAATTGATCGACCGCCTGCTGATACGACAACTCTCTGAGCACCGCTTCGATTTCCTCGTCCGCCACTTCCTTGTTAAGGCCGTCGCTGCATAGCAGGAAGACGTCCTCATCGCGCGCCTCCAAAGACTGGGCATCGAGAAAAACTTCCTCCTCGCCGCCTACGGCATGGGTCAGGGTTTGCGCGTAAGGATTTTGTTTGACTTCCTCGAACGAAAAACCGTCGGCCAACAATTTTGCTTCGTTATTGTGGTCGCGGGTGATCTGTTTTAATATGCCGCGCCTGAACAGATAAATCCGGCTGTCGCCGGACCACATGGTCACGCAATGCTGGCGGTTGGCGAGCAATAGCGCCACCGTGCTGCCTATCACTTCGTTCTCTCCGTGCACCGCGGCATGTTCCACCAGGCGCCGGTTGACGTCGCGCAAGCCGTGATATATCCGTCTGACCGTGGTGCCGATGGTTTTATCCGGCTGCAGGTCTTTCATGGCTTTGACAATTGCGGTACTAGCCAAGTCGCCGTCCTTATGCCCTCCCATGCCATCGGCAACAACCCACAGTTTTTTTTCCGGCAGATTGGCGAAGGCGTCCTGATTTATGCTTCGAATCCTCCCGATATGGGTTCTCCCGTAAGAGGTCCACGACATATTAGACATCGGGGCGACAACTGTATTGACCACCGAACGGCAAGGTAGGATAGCGGTTACCTTCCCAGCCCCATTTTTTCCAATTACCATCGAACATCGCGGCCATGCCGTCAAATGGCGGCAATCCTTCGCAAACCAATAACGACGGGGCAACTCGCTCCGAGCCCTGAGTCCACCAAACGCTATACGAAAAAAACTGCTCTTTCAATTGCATATCCAGAAAGCACGGCAACACGTCGCCGATGCTTTGCTCGCCCTTGAGCGTTTGTTGCCAGGCATGTCGCGACGGTTGTCCGGCCGACGGTTCTTCATCGCCGCGCTCGACACAACCGTCGTTTATAAATGCGGGTGCCAATCGAGCGAGCTCGTCGCTGAAACGTTCCAAATTGAAATTATCGGCCAAACTGGACAAGGCCAGCGTTTCGGCCTTGCTAAACCACGCCGCTTCCTGTTGCAGGGCGACAAAGGGATTGACGTTCCGTTCGTTTCCCAATCCGATCGTCATCGGGTAATAACGTCCGACCCTATCGACGCTCGGCATCAGCACACCCAGCCAACCCCGATCGCCGCAAATGCCCGGAGCCAAGACGAAACGGTAAATCGGACTGGTCAGATAGCAATCCAGCCAGCTGTTGCCCAACTGCTGCCGACTGGTTAAAACGGCCTCCTGAAGCCAGGCGTCCCAGGGGTCGATGAAGCTGGAAGGCAACCCTCTGCTTACAAAATCACCGTGGGTTGGGACTTTTCCGTAATATCCGTTCACTATAGATTCGGTAAGCATTGAAAAGATTGTAAGTCGCTTAGCTGGAAAGGATTTACCGCACTGTTCGCCTGCAGCTCCAGTTTGGCTTCCCGCCCTTGAATATTGAAAGTCATTATGAATATCGACGGGTCGGAGGTGTTGGAGATATGCGCTTCGTCGAAAACTCGGAACAATGCCCAAGGGCCGTCCTTGGACAGGCCCGAATATCCCTGTAGTGGCGGTAACAGTTGTACTCTCACCTGTCCGGAATTATTGGGGCCCGGCCACTTCATCGCCACCGGCCGAAGCGGCCCGTGAGCATAGGTCAGTAGTTGACCATCGACGTCCATCACAAATTGAACGATCGACGGACTCATCGAGATCGGTTTCAGCTTGAAACTGACGTTCGGCGCTTGCCGGCCCATGCGAAAGAAGATGTTCTTGATGTTGTCGGCGCGTTGAAACTGTTTCAAAGCGGCGTACGAAATTCCCGGGCCGCCTTCGCCGCGAGTATTCCATCGCCAATTTCTGCCGCCTTTTTCTACCGACGCGGCCAGGTATTTGTTAAAAAATTCATCCATTAACCCGCCGGGGCCGAAAAAATAAGTGAAATCTTCATAAGTGATCTCGCGGGAACTCTTGGCGATCGGATACAGCCCTTGAATCGCTTTCTGGCAAAAAGGCAGCACGGTGGAACGCCACATCGCGTTCAGATGTTTCCTAATGCCGCCGCTGACCAAATTGCTGCTGCCCTCGGCGATACTGTCCATCATGCCGTTAACCGGAAAAGGAGTTCTCTTGCCTTCCAACTTCACTTTCTCGATAACCTGCACGATTTGCTTTCGTTGATCCATGACCAGTTCGTCGCCGCTGGCGTGCAACAACGAATTCAGATAAACGTACAATTCGTTCAACACCGACAGAGTTCGATCCAGCGGCGGCGGGACCCCGTCTTTCGTCAGAACCACTTCGTGCAATCCCTTGAAATAATCGGTCACCATGTTGGTGGAGACTTGGCTCGGGACCGACCCCCTGGCTTCCGGCGATGTACTCATGATCCGATCCAACGAGGATCGGGCCGAATCGAATTTTTCGCTCGCCTTGGCAAGCAACGAATCGTCTTTTTTAACCAGACAACTCATACTGGTTTCCTGATCGACCGATTGCAGAAACAGCTTGATCGGCGACCGTTCCCCGGAAATGATGTTGAGCATTTCTACCATTTGTACCTGACCGGTAAACGGCTTAAGCTGGATGTCCTCCAGCAACTCCTCCCAATGTTTGATGTAGTCTTGCAGATACAGTTTCAGCACATCTTCCCGCAGCACGTTCAATTCCGCCTTCGACAGCGTTTTTTCCTGCTCGACCCCGAACACCCAGTTATCGCTCGCTTGTTGGTCGATCAACCGTTCCTGGTTCGGCAGGAATACGTCTTTATAGCCGGCACATGTGAACAGTCCGGGTACCCCGCTGCTCAGCGGCTTGCCACTCTTGCTGGCCAAGATCAGCGGCGCGTCGCGACCGGCTTTTTCACTGACCCGGTATTCGGGCACCGCATTGCTGTTCAATTCGAGCTTCAGCCGCGAATAGACGCGTTGCGCGATGGGCGTATCCTTAATCAGTTCCCGCGTTTGACTAATAAGTTGGGCATTCAGCGGACGCGGCATCGGTGCCGGCCGCACCGCCAACAACGCCTGCAAGTGACCGTTTAAGGAGTCTCTTTGGTCGGTCGTCACCTCTAACGGCAGGTTGTACTTCCAGTCCAGCTTGAACCAGTTGTCGATCGCCGCCGCGTCGTAATGCTCGGCACTGGCGATCATCAAATAGACCTTCAACGCCTCGTACAAATATTCGGTGTTGTTGGTATTGTTCTGCAATTGGGTTTCCAGACGCGTCAGCAAACGAGGCAAGAACACGTTCTTCAACAATTTGTGATACAGCGAGACGGCGGCGTCTCCTAGCTTGTCGCCCTGATACAAACCGAATCGCAGCGACCAGGGCGCGCCGTGTTGCTGATCGGCGAAACCGCCGGGCAGATCGCGGGCCCTGTTCAGGATAGGCAACACGGCCAAAGGATCCGGCTGTTCCGGATCGATGCCCTCGATGTCGTGTTGCAGGTTGCGGGTTTTAGCCGACACTTCTTCGATAAAGGCTTGGTTGCGCATATAGCTGGTCGTCCAGACCGCCGCCATCAGTATGGCGACGGCAGCGACGCCGACGAACGCTCCGCGTTGCAACCAAAATCGCTTTCTTTCCATTTTTAAATTGGCGCCGGCTAATCCCGATTCGGCAAAAATCACGGCTCGCAGCAGGCGATTGATAAAAAAGCTCTTGCCCTGTCCGGCAGCAGCATTTTGCAGTTGATTATCCAAACCGAAGCTGTTCGCCAAAGCCCCCATAATCCGGTCGATCGGCGAACCTTCCTGGGTCGCGCTCGTGAAATAAACGCCGCGGAACATCGTCGGATGGGCATAACGGCTGATCTGGAAAACTTCTTCCAGAAACGGCCTGATCAACCCGTGCAACGAGCTGAACTGCTGCGGAAAAGTGTAAATCTGATTGCGCCGCTCGGCGCTCCTTTCCCTCTCCAGTTTATACAACAGCTGCCGCTGCAGGTGTTGCTGCAGCAGCGTGAACTCGTTGTTGAACAACTCGAGGGTGTTTTGTTTACCCTGTTCATCCAACGGAAAAGTCATTCCCCAGACTTGAGATCGCTGGTCGTGGTCCAGATCGTCGAAAAATTCCATGAATCCGGCCAACAGGTCGCATTTGGTAAACAGCAAATAAACCGGAAAGCGGATGTTGAATCGGTCGTAGAGTTCCTGAACGCGTTTTCGAATTGCGGTGGCCTGCTGCAATTGTTGCTCGGAATTTTGTTGCAGCAAATCGGATACGCTGACGGCGATGATGACGCCGCTGATCGGCCGTCGGCTGCGATATTTCTTCAACAAATCCAAAAAGCCGAGCCATGCCGCCTGATCGACCGATTCGTGACTGTCCTGAGTCGTATAACGACCGGCGGTATCCAGCAATACCGCATCGTCGGCGAACCACCAGTCGCAATTGCGGGTGCCGCCAACGCCGCGGATGGCGTCCTTACCGTAACGGTCGGACAACGGAAACTTCAAATCCGAATTTTTCAACAGCGTCGTTTTACCGGAACCGGGCGGTCCGATGATGACGTACCACGGCAATTGATAAAGAAACTGGCGGTCGAACCCGCCGCCCAAACGCGTTTTCTTTAGGATATCGAGCGCTTCCTGCATCCTCGTTTTCAGGGTTTGCAGCTCGTCGATGGAAGCATGTTGGTCGGGGCTCAGCGAGGGTTCTGGACTGGCGACCATCGCCGCCAAGACTTGATTGTTCTGTCTCTTGTTCTTGTAATACGACCATATTTGAATGCACAGCCAAAGTACGAACAAGCCGATAATGACTGCCCAGCGATTTCCTTCGGGCTCGAGCGGCGAATAATCGGCGAAGGCGAACAGCGGACCGACGAACCAAATCAACAACCCGAGGGCGACGATGCCAAGTAAGGAAATAAACCAACGCTGCCGGATAAAGTTCAATAGCTTCTTCATTTCATGAATCCAAAATCAGCCGCAGACAACAACTGAGCGCAAAACTGCTAACCGTTTGATAAGTAAACCGCGTCATTTCAGCAGGGTGATTTCCACACGGCGGTTTTTGGCCCGCCCTGCGGCGGTCGCATTGGACGCAATCGGGTCCAGGTCGGAGCGTCCCTCGATCACGGTGCGGTCGGGAACGGTTAAATTCTGCTCGATCACCTCGGCCACCGCTTCCGCGCGCGCTTTGGACAAATGCCAGTTGGACGGAAAGCGCGAACTCCGTATCGGAACATTATCCGAATGGCCGGTAATCAAAACCTGACCCGGCAACTGGTTCAGCGCGTCGGCAATACGATGCAGCACCGGTATTAAATCCCGATTCACCGTCGCGCTGCCGGAAGCGAATAAGTTGTCGCCTTGGATGGTGATGGTGCTGCGCTGCGCCAATTCCAGGACATTCAGCTTCTTGGCCTGGATTTCGTCGGCCAGCAGCATGGTCAGCGTCAGTTCGGGCACCGGCGTATAAACCGGTTCCGGTTCCGCCGCAACGAATTGCGGAACCGGCGGCTTGATCGCGCTGAGTTGAGTAAAAACCGGGTCCGAATCGTTATTCAGGCGGAACAGGAAAACGCTGTACATAATGGCCAACAATCCCGCGGCAGCGGCACCGAACACCCATAACGGCACCAGCCTCATCAACGGATTGCGGCGGTCGGTCACGCCCTGCCAATGAGCGGACAATTCTTGAACCTGCCCTCCCCGCTCCTGCAGCAGAATCTGGTACAACCATTCCTTGATGCCGACCAGTTTGTTCTTACCCCCCTCAATCAGTCGGTAGCGGCCTTCGAATCCCAATGCCAGGCACAAATACATCAGCTCCAGCAAATCGCGGTTCTTGCCCGGATTTTGACCCAGTGATTTCAATAAATGGAAGAATCGTTCGCCGCCGGAGACTTCCTTATGAAACAAGCTCAACAGACTCTGTTGCGCCCAGCCGCTATCGTTGCCCCACGGTGTGTTCAGTACCGCCTCGTCGAGCACGGTACACAGCACATAACGCGCCGACGAAACGGTCTGCGGATCGACGCCCGCACCTTGCGCCGTCAGCTGGAATTGTTGGATTTCTCGCACGATCTTATTCTTCAGCTCCATCGGATCAGTTTGGCGTCTGGAGGTGTTGATCCGGGTCACTAAAGCCAACAAACCGGAGGAGGCTTTTTCCAACGCATTCAGACCGCCCAATCTGGGGAGCGCCTGCCCGCTCGCCGAACGATCGGGTTTCGGCGCGGCGGGAGCCGGCTGGATATCCGTGCGCTTACCGCCCGGTACAGGTCTGATAATCGTTTTATCGTCACCTTGCGGGGAAAAAAAAGGATCGTCATTGGACATCGTACTATCCTCGTATCGCCCAGAATTCAAGTTCTAAGCCCGGGTATTCACCGGAAAAATGCATAGCCACGGTACCGCTTTGCTGCAAGTCCTTCCATAAGGCATGATTTTTATCCAGTTCGAAATAAATTTTCCCCTTATGGTAGGGGATCTGCCTCGGCGCGACCGCCAGTGCGTTCAACTTGATTCCCGGCACCTGCGACATGACCAAATCTCGCAGTTTTTCCACGGTAGCTATGGTAGTCTGCCGGGGAAGCTGTGCCCTGAGGCTGTCGGGCGACATTTGCGCGCCGACCGCCAACACGAATTCCGCGCTGGCCAACAATTGCCGATCCTTGATCAACGCGGTTCGGATTTGATGCGGATGTTCTTCCAACGGAATCGGGATCGCCCGGCTTTCGGAAACCCAACTCAACGCCTCCCGTAATGCGGCGATGACCGGTTCGAAAGATTGCTGCAAATCGGTATGCAGATAGGCCGGAAACGGCTTGAATCGATGATCGGGTTGAGTGATGGTCGCCAACTCGCCCGCCATCTGCAATAAAACCCCGAACAACCGCTCCGGGTGAAATTGTTTCAACTCGCTCCAATGAATAAACAACGGTTCGTAACGGTTAACGATTTGCAACAACAAGAAATCGACGATCTCGGCAACGCCCCCGGCGCCCGGCGCCCCAAGCCTTTGCGCCAGCGCCTCGCCCCGATGGTGGAGTATACCGGAAATTTCCTCGATATAGTTCATGACCGACTCGTCGGCACCGCAATGGTAGCAAGTGGCGATAAAACTGCTGTCCAACACGACTTGTTTGTCGACTTTCATCTCGACGATGCGGGCGATCGGAATTGTCACGAAGGCATCCTGATTCAGCGCCGACGTTCTAAGGCGTGTCCACAATTCGCCGCTTTGGATTACCGTACTGCTTTGTTCCGACTGCGAATGGATGTCCTTGACCTCGATTTCCTGCATTTGGTAGCGATTGGATTCGTCAAGCGGATTCATCTCCCATGCCACTTCCTTGCCGGAACTGCGTCTGACCGGTAATGCCAAGTAAACGATTTCGTTCTTGGTCTCCGTCTTGACATCCAATGGTACCGGCAACGGGTGTTGCTCGGGCATGCTAAACGGGGTCCCATCCGGAAAGATTCCCCGACAACTGGTGATGGCGAATTTACCCAACGTTAACAATTGCTGATCGATCTCAAGCTTGGAGACACCCCAGGAATAAGCCTGCAGTCCTCCGCAGCGGGACTCGATCCAATTCTGAATGTTACGATCCTGCTGCTGAAAATGGGAAGGCTGTAAAAACATTCCCTCGGTCCAGATGACCTTGCTATTCCATGACATAATCGAATCTCAATATTTTATGTTGTAGCCCGCCATGACGCCCCGATTCCGGGGCTGCGGAAAGGAACAACCGCGAGCATGAAGAACAGGAAGCGAACGGGTTCCGCACGAATTTCCCTTCGCCGTCGCGACCGGAAATCATTTCTTCCAGATACTGACGGTCAGTTCCTCGACGAAAACCAACAGGTCGGTGGTTTTCTCCGCCGGTATCATGATCGAATCTCGCCACACTGCCTTGTCCAAATTGCGGTACGCCGCAACGACCGCGATGAAACGGGTCTCCGGCGACACCTCCATGTCTTTCAATAGATGCACGTCGCCGGGCTTCAAATGGTATTGCTCGGAGCCCAACAGATCGGAGCCTAACGCCGAGTCGTATTTTTCGAACAATTCAAAAAAATCGGCTTCGACATAGTTGCCGATACTTTTTAACTGGTACAACCTGACCACGACCGGTGACGGGCGACCGTCAACGTCGGGATTCGCCTTTGCCGATATGGCAATTTTGGCGTTGATCTTGGTCGGCGGCGGTTCCGGTTTTTCCGGCTCGGAACTGCAGCCTTGCACTAAGAAAAACGCCAACAACACAGTTAATTTAAACAATTTCATCATGATGCTTCCAAGCCACGTCGATTAAAAAGGGGTTTCTTTTTTGGCGTTCTTCAATTGGTTGATCTGCTGTTGATAGGTCTCGGCAAACGCCTGGCCGAACAAATGGTAAAAATTATCCGTTGCCTCATGCTCGATATCCTGGTACAGATGCGCGAATAAGCGCCATAATTTAGCCTGTTTATGAATGGGGATACTGGCGCTAATGGGACTTTCCTCCTGCAAGCGGTGCTCGAGTTTTTGCGGATCGAAGCGTTTCAAAACTTCCAATAACGCGGTCTGCATACCGGCGATCACCGAATACTGGTGGGCTTTGATATCGTCGAACGCTTCTTCGATCGCTTCTTCCGCGGCCAGATAACCCACGTCTTCCGGCGCCAACAGCTTTTTGATCGCTTCTTCGGCACTAACCGAAAATTTAATCGGATTGTTTTGTTTGGACCTGATCATCGTCACGTCCAAATGCATTTCGTTTTTGATTTTGGCCCTTCCGATCAGGACATCGAGCGTACCTTGCACCGAGGCCCGTAAAATCTTGCCGATAATATAAAACGATTCGGGCGTGAGCGCCTGCTTGAGCGACGAGGCTTCCAAACCGGCCCCTTGTAAAAAAAGACTCACGACTTGTTCGAAAGCGGCATCGGAGGGAACCGACGCCGGTTGTGCAGCCGGCTTGGGCGGTGTCGGTATCTGCGGGCGAGGCGGCTCGGGTTCGGCTTCGCGCATGTCTTGCCGCTCGATCTCGGGGGGAGTTGCCGGTTGATTTTCCTCGACGGGAGTGGGAGGTTCGAAAAAGCGATCTTCCGCCGAAGGTTCCGCTTCCGCGGCTTTTTCTGTACTCTTTTTGTCCAACGACCAATCGCCGGCGAAAGGGTCTTCGTGTTCCGCCGGCTTTTCTTGTTTATCCAAAAACCAGTCTTCGGCGAAGATATCCGGCGTTTCGGGCGTTTTTTTCTCGCTCTCCCCATGAAACGGTTCGAACGCTTCTTTATACGCGGGCGGTTGGTCGACTTCCGGGCTGGCGGATTTTTTTTCCTCGCGAGGCGTTCCGCCAAACGACGGAAAGTCGAAGACCTGTTCCGATTCCTCTTCGCCCTTCCATTCCTCCGGTACTAATTGATTTTCGTCAATCATTTCCTGCACCGAATCCTTCCCTAAATCGGCAAACGGGTCTTCATCGAAGGCGAAATGCTCGTCGGCCAGCGGGCCGGTCGTGATGTCTGCGGCAACCGGCTGCTCAGCGGTCAAGTTGACCGACAGCGTGTAATCGCCGATATGCAGTTGGTCGCCGTCGTTCAAACGTACGCTGTTACCTTTTCCCAACGGCTGCGTCGCATTGTTGACTATGACGCCGTTGGTGCTGGTATCGGTCAGATAAAAATCCGGGTCGCGGTAATCGATAGCCGCGTGATGGCTGGAAATGTAGCGTTTGGGATCGGTTAAAACGAGGGTATTATCCAGAGCCCGTCCGATAGTCGCCGACTGGCGGTCCAACGTGATAGTCTCCGTTGCCGCCCCTGTCTGCGATATGACACTTAAAACAAGTTTCATATGTCCTCTCTCGTCCCTCGCCCGGGCTTTTATAATAATCTAACGTAGAAAAAATGACGAAGCGGCATGTCATCTTTACCGCAATATAACGTAATCGAATCGACGAAATCAAGCGACCATCGGCGGCATGGCAAAGGCTCTAACGTCAGGCAAATATTTGTAGTAGACTGTGTCCATGCCGGAAAAAACACCTTACGAGCGATAGGTCCGAACGAATCGATGCGGCAAACTCCTCCGGTCTTGTCGCATGATGATGCGCCGTTTAACAACCGGCGCTACCGCGCTTCACGTGTCGGACTGGCGGTAAATTCCACTTATATTTTTTCATTTTTCCTTGTATTCTGATTAATAGCGCATTTGGAAATATAGCTTAATAAACTCATTTAATCTCACTCAAACAGAATTTTTTGGAGTGTTATGAAAAAGTCAGGCTCGTGGGAAGATGTCAAGTCTGGATTTATCGAACAACTCTCCGCTTTCTCCCAAGGAAAAATCGAGAGCTCGGTTGTCGTCGATACGTTGGATACGTTGCAGGAACAAGGTTACCTAAGCGGTGACGGCGGCGCTCTCGACGAACTTAGAAGACTGGTTTCCGAGGCTGATTTACCCGAAGACGCACACCGTTTGCTACTGACCAAATTGGTCGAGCAAAATACCCGAATCATTCCGCAACACCCCGCTTCCCAAACTCCGCCTCCAATCGATACCGAAGCTCACAGCACCGACAGTAAAAGGCATCAAACGCACTCGTCATCGTTGTTACAGGATTTATTGCGCTGGGATGCCGCCGACCAACGCAAATCGATCAGGCCCGGTCAAATTATCAGAGGAACCTATCGCCTGGAATTCAAAATCGGCAGTGGCGGCATGGGAGAAGTATGGAAAGCCTTAGACCTTATTCAAGACGCAGGCGAGTCCCATGACAAATATGCCGCAATCAAATTTATCAATCATGAAATCAGAAGGCATCCCGATGCGCTTAAAGCCCTAATCAGGGAATTCGCCCGTTATAAACGATTAATCCATCCCAATATCGTTAAGGCCTACGAATTAAATCGCGATGGATCGGAAGTTTTTATCGCGATGGAGTATCTCGAAGGCACTTCGTTAAAACAGTTCATCGAGCAGCATCCCGACGGCATCTCTCTCAAGGAAGCGCAACCCATTATTAAAGCCATGTGCGACGCCTTGG
>JBNLFT010000075.1:7883-11855 GCA_050305675.1 Methylococcaceae bacterium | reverse complement strand
CCAACCTTGCTCCATGGACCGGCCGTCTGTTCTTTACCGAGTTCGATTTTCTGATATTAACGGTGCTGACCGTCTCTTACTGGCGGGGACGAGTGCTTTCGCCCTTTACGACGATCCCGTTGCCGGCAAATCTTCTGCTGATTTTTTTCGGATCGTGTTACCTCGTCAGCCTAGCGATCGGTCTGTTTCCCTTAGCACCGTGGGACGCCAATGCGTTTGCCAATTATTACAGCCATTACAATAGCGTAAGAATCGGCAAAGGCTTCCTATGGACGCTCGGCTTATTGCCGATAGTTTGCTTTAATCTTGCGAACGCCACTCGAGCAAGGCGGCTTTTTGGCTACGGCATCGTGGCAGGACTGAGCTTAACCGCTTTTTTTGCATTGTGGGAACGCGCCAAATTCAGCGGGCTAACCAACTTCGAGAACGATTTTCGTATCACTTCGACGTTTTACAGCATGCATACCGGCGGCGCGCATTTGGACGCTTTTATGCTTCTCGCGATGCCGTTTATCGCGCAATTGGTGGTCGATCGGGGAGGACATAGCGGTCGCGCCATGCTGGCTTTGGGCGTTTTTACGATGAGCCTTTACACCTTGCTGGTGACCTTTTCGCGAGGCAGCTATATTGCGTTTGCGCTCGCGCTGGTGGTGTTGTTGGCCGGCTTGACCGTTGCTCGCAAAGGCCATATCGAGAAAGACCGCTCGAAACTGATCTGGCTGGCGGTCTGTCTGATATTGGGCACAGCCATGGCGTTGCCTGTCTTAAAAGGAACGTTTATCCAACAGCGCTTCAATCAATCGGGCGCCGAAGCCGATATCCGCAGCTCCCATTGGTTGAACGCCGTTGCCATGATGGATAACGACCCATTAAGCTATCTGTTCGGCATGGGGTTGGGATCGTTTCCCAGGACTTACTTTTGGAAAAGCATGGACAACGCCACTCCGGCAACGTATGCCATTCATCAGACAGCCGACGGCTCTTTCCTGCGGTTGCGTGGCGGCGCGCCGCTCTATATCGAACAGCAAGCGGCGATCCGAACCGGTACCGCCTATCGTCTGCAATTTAACTATCGCTCGGCGTCCGACAAGAATGCCCTGCATGTTCAACTATGCGAAAAAGCGGTCCACCATTCTTTTTCCTGCCGAGGATTCGATTTCGGTCAAAAACAACAAGACAGTGGTTGGCAACATTTTTCCCAGACTTTTAACAGCGGGAACTTGGGCAAGCCAATGAACGACCTGCCGGCGATGCTGATCGCCAGGCCGGTCAAATTGGTATTCAACTACGCCGATCCGGCCAATATCGTCGACCTGACCGATATCCAATTGAATTCTGCCGACACAACGAACCTGATCCAAAACGGCGACTTTTCGAAGGGATTCGATCATTGGTTCTTTACCACCGACGTCCTAATACCTTGGCGGTGTGAAAATCAGTGGATACAACTCCTTTTCGAACAAGGATGGCTGGGGTTGATCGGTTTTACACTGTTAATGTTGTACGTGATCGTCCAACTGTTTCGTCAAATCGCCGACCACCAACTGTTTGCAACTGTCGTACTGTCCTCGATGACCGGCTTTTCAATCGTTTCGATAGCCAACAGTCCGTTTGACGATCCGAGCATCGCACTGCTGTTCTATCTATTGATATTGTTGTCGTTTCCTGCCCTCAAACCGGCACCGACTAGCGAGCGCAGAAACAAACCTATCCGCTAAGCGTCGGGAATGCGACCACTGTTTGCATCACGGATACGGTATACCCTTGATTCGAACCCTTGACAAATGCTAACCCGGATATTTCACAAAGGCGGCTTTACTATTTGAAATAAGCATTTAAAACCAATGCATTAGGTTTGATATGACTCATGTTTCCTGGGTGCAGTTTGTACCTGAATGGTTTTCTGAACAATCGGACTTCGAATATTGAACAAAATCACTCAAGCCAGAGCTGGCTATGGCATTCGTGATGTTTGTCCAACCTTCTTCGCCCGATTTTCCAGAAATTCCATTCCCTTCATGAAATATCCGGGCTAGCGACCGGGGCAGTCAGCATCTCTCGATTCGTTACGCCGGACGGCCGGCCGAATCCAGCATCGACGGTTCCGGAAGACGCTGGATGCCGTCGAATACGGCACGCCGGAATAGGATGGCTCGGTTCAATCACCGACGGTTGTCGTGACTCGTCGGGAGTACGCCTTTAATGAAACATGAAACGGCGTAGTCTCGTTTACCGGACCCGGCGGGCTGAAATAACCTGCTTCAATCTTAATTGTCTCCGAAAAACTGGGGACGGCTCATGATTACATATCTACCGTTAGAGAAGAAAAAGAACATCCTTTAGTATAATTTTTACAAGACGACGCATATTCAAGAAGTTAGAATATACATACCCAGGGTCACAAAATGCAAATAAAGGGGCAACCTGCTGTTGTCTGGTTCAACAATAGCCTTACTAAGGGCCAATTCCTGTTGATGCGCCGCCACTCGCGACTGCAATCTACCGAACCGCTTTGGCTCGGAGTAACGAGCGGTCAATTTAGAAAAGGTAAAATCGATCCGTTGCAAACTATCGATTCATTAGCAACATTTGAATCATTACCAGACATAACTAACTGCCGCCAGTGATATACAAAGGGAGAACGTCTCAATTAATTAACAAAATAGCATGTCAAAGATCGTTTTCGGGTATATATAACGATTTGATTACCAAACCTTAATACAAAGTTCATTATCTTGTCACATCCTATGGATACATTTCATTGGTGAAGCATCTCAGATAACTCTGAACACCCGGAGAGACTCCGCTTTACTTACTCTAATTGCAAATGAGCTAGTTGTATATGCGCTGTAAGCTGCATGAGAAGACAGATTGGCGTGAATCGACTCGAACTCGGAGCCGATTTCGATTAACTGTCCGGTAACGGTGCAGCAAAAATCATCCATTCAACAAGAAACAATAATAAAGAGGTATTATGATGAGGATCAATGTCCGTATTATCGCATTAGCAACGATAGCGTCTTTGTCGCTAAACGTTACTCCTACCTTCGCAGATCAAGAAAACTCCGGGCAACTAATAGAATTACAGCTGCTGGGATTTAACGATTACCACGGTCATGTACTTCCAGATGCTGCAGGCAAGGTTGACGGCATAGATGCCGGTGGAGGTGAGTATCTCTCCGCCAAACTAAAACAACTGCGTGCTGGTAAGAAATTCACTTTGACAGTTGCGGCCGGTGATCTTATCGGCGGCTCGCCAGCCTTTTCCGGACTTTTCCATGATGAACCGTCCGTTGAGTCGCTGAATACTATGGGCTTGGATGTATCCAGCGTCGGTAATCACGAATTTGACGAAGGTATTGACGAGCTGCTGCGTATGCAAAATGGCGGTTGTCACCCGTTAGACGGTTGCATTTTCCCTTATGAGGGTGCTGACTTCCAATGGCTTGCAGCCAACGTGGTCAATGAGTCCACCGGTGAAACCCCGTTGCCTCCGTTTTGGATCGAGAAGTTCGAAAGTGTGAAAATCGCCTTCATCGGCATGACGCTGGAGGCGACCGATACATTGGTTGCAGCCTCCGGAATTCGGGGCTGGAGCTTCCTCGACGAGGCGGAAACCGCCAATGCGCTGGTGCCTGTCCTCAAGAACGAGTATTGAGTGGATGCGATTGTCGTATTGCTTCACGAAGGTGGATCACAAAATCCTGCGCCGGGTAATATCAATGCCTGTGACGGTATTTCAGGTCCGATCGTTGCTATCAACGATGCGCTCGATCCGGCAATCGATGTCGTGATCACGGGTCATACCCATCTACCTTACAACTGCACGCTTAAAGACCCGGCTGGTAGCCCTCGTATCGTGACCAGCGCCTACTCCTTTGGCCGCGTGGTCACCGAAGTCAACCTAGTGCTCAGCAAGGTAACCAATGATGTCCGCCGCGACCTGAGCTCTGCCACAAATCACCTCGTAGA
>JBNLFT010000075.1:0-7783 GCA_050305675.1 Methylococcaceae bacterium | reverse complement strand
GAAGTCAACCTAGTGCTCAGCAAGGTAACCAATGATGTCCGCCGCGACCTGAGCTCTGCCACAAATCACCTCGTAGAACGAGAAGCTCTGACTCCCGACCCGGAAATCACCGCGGTCATTGACAAATGGTGGCCTTACTTTAATGAAGCCGGCAATACCGCTATCGGCACTATTTCGGCTGATGTTAACCGGGGCGGCAATCCGACGGGATCCGATCGGGGGGTGGAATCTCCTGCGGGTAACCTGGTCGCCGATGCGCAGCTATGGGCGACTTCAGCCAACGGTGCGCAAATCGCCTTCATGAATCCGGGTGGTGTCCGTTCCGACCTGACCTATGCTGAATCGAGTGGTGAAGGCGATGGCGTCGTCACTTTCGGGGAAGCATTCACCTTCCAGCCGTTCGGTAACACGCTGTTCACATTCCCGATGACCGGGGCCGAGATTCAGTCTGTACTCGAAGAACAATGCCAGCCGCCAAGTGCCAGTCGTCCGTTCCTACACCTTGGAGTTTCGGAAGGTTTCACCTATGACCTATCAAAAACCATCGACAGCGGTGTATGCGTATCGATCACCGTATCGAACATGAAACTGAAGGGTGTTGCCATCGATCCGAACAAAATCTACCACGTTACCGCCAACAACTTCCTGGCAGACGGCGGCGATAACTTCAACACCTTCGGTGCACTGACTGGAACACGGCTTGACGGTGGTAACGACCTGACTGCGTTGATTAACTATCTAGGTACGTTCAGTCCAGTCGCTCCGCCGAGCACCGATCGCGTAAACGAGTTGCCATAATGTGTGCGGCCGGCGTCAGGCACGACCGGCCCGCCCCTCCCTACGCTGTAAGCGAACAAACCCTAGTTAACTCAAATGGCGGAACCCATGATGGTTCCGCCGAAAACGAACAAAAGACGGGGATGCTGCCCTTTTGCCCCTAACCATCAAAATCGGACAAATCAAGAAGCGAGATAAACTAAAATATCACAAGGGGCTACGTCTTGACTTACAGATCGATTTTTTCGAAAAGTCTTTGCGCTACATTGCGAGCCAAAATATGTGAGTCGACAAAAACCGAACTTGCTCTGTCGCGATTGAAGCGGTAAAACTACCCCTTAAGCAACTGTCAAAGTTTCACTGTTGATTTGGGCTGCGGGGGCAACGAGCTGCCACTCATCACCAAGCTCAGCGGACAAGTGCCGCCGCTCAAAAACTAGAAAGTTTGCAATAGCCGCTGAGCGGCACTTGATCCCCTGTACAGCCATGTTGAACAAATTTGGAATGATGTTTCCTTATATACGGATCGAGATAATCAGTCCGATGCTGCGTTAGAGTATCCAACAACTCATGTGAGGCACTTGGACGACCTTCAGATACCCGTTTTCTCACAGAAGTTCCATCCGACTAGGCGAGTTGCCGCTGCAAATTAATCAGCGGCTCTACACCAAAAACGATGCAATTAAGGAGTCGTCGTCCACTTCGCTGCAAGTTTGGCCGAATAAACCCCAAATCCAGTCCCTACAACAATTGAAATTGAGATCAGAATTAGAGGGTTATCTAACGACACGCCTAATAAAACTTCTTTAGCTAATTTATCAGGAGTTTGTAAAAGATAGGCGAATGTTGACGAATACCCTAAGACACTGGCAGGAATGGCGGATAAGGCTGGAATATTAGCAGCAAGACAAAGAACAATGACTGAGATAGTAACCACGACTGCAGCCATAAATGGAAATCCCAACAATGTATCAGGTGAAATTTTGGTAAGCAAAAAAGCTGCATAACAGGCCATTGCGACACCAAAAATTCCGCACACAATGGTATTTTTTGCGGCTGCGTCATTTGCGCCCAAAGCGAAATACGCCGCCCATGCAATTGTTGCTGCCCAAATCAAAAAGAAGCCGCTTAACGGCCCAACCGCCAAAAATGTGGCCAGGCCAGCCAAACAACCGATGCTTACTGAGAGTGCTGTAAGACTACTCATATTAAGACCTCCTCAATATTTTTTAAATTTAGATAAATAAGTATTTATTGTGTAGTGCGTATTAAAACCCGAATAGACCGGACACCGATCCTGCTTTAGGAAGCATGCTCGAAACAGTGCGTCTCGGATTTAAGCACACTGCAATGAATTTGGCAAAAGACTCTAATACTTGGAGTTCAAATAAATTCCGACGGATATGACCCATAAGCAGGTTAAGGAATTCATTTGTGATGATTCACTAACGAAGCTGTAGAAAAAACCAAAATTACTGAAATAATCCTCAGCCAGTGTTTCTTTATTAATTTGATTTCCTGACTATGCCTAAAACCCTTAAAAGGTGGCAGACGGCTTTTGGCCGATGACTGCCGAAAAAGCACCTCACTCCTTCCACCGCCGCTCGCTCATAGTTTCAATCGAGTCGGAGAAGCGGGCTGCCAAAGTTCAGCCAAAACCAGACTGTCAATTTTTAAGATAACGCATCTGTAATCGTGATCTTTATAAAATATAACGGACTTGCGCCTTTTGTATCCCTATTTCAGATGCGCCGTATCTAGAAAATCATCACGTTGTCGCATCTCGAATACTCAGTCGTTGCAATGTACCAATATGATCAGATTACTAGCCGGACTCCTGCACCAAACAAGGGATTGCATCAATCTTGTCAATGGCACCATTAATTAACTTCATTTCACGCAGACTTTGAACTTCAGTATCGTGTAGCCCATCGATCAATTTTCGGGGACAACCATGAAAATATTAAGCAAATGGGTCATTGTTATGATGCTTTTGGATTGTTCGAAATCCTTCGCCGAAGGTAATTCGTACTTTGCCGTATTGGCGGAATTGGAGACCGGGCCAGGTAATGTCACTGTCACGGCCAATGGACGAATTGTGATGAGCCAACATCAGTTTTATCAGCCTAAATACTCCGTAGTGGAATACAAAGACGGCCAATTAATCCCTTTTCCCAACCGGGAATGGTCCGCTGCCGATTCGGCTGCGGCGGTTAAGCTCGTCTCGGTGCTGGGCATACGCTCAGACGCCAATGGCGTGGTGTGGATGTTGGATAACGGAATGCGAAGTGGCGTGACGCCGAAACTGGTCGGGTGGAACACCCGTTCCAATAAGCTGCAGCGTTTGATCTATTTACCCGCCCCTATTACGCCAAAAGATGCATTCGTCAACGATTTTGCGGTAGACAGCAAACACAATCACGTTTTCATCAGCGACCCTGCGGGCGGCAGTAATGCGGCATTGATTGTAGTCAACCTGTATACCGGTGTCGCCCGCCGCGTGCTGGAAGGGCATGCCAGTGTGGTCCCGGAAAATGTCGACCTCATCATTGACGATACGCCCATTCAGGTTAAATCACCTGCCGGCGACTTGGTCAGGCCCCATATCGGCGTGAATCCGATTACCGAGGATTTGGCTAACGAATGGGTCTATTTTGGACCGATGCACGGTTTGAGCCTGTATCGGATTAAAGCTGCCGATTTGATCGACGAAACGTTAACTGCTCAGCAACTCGCCGGCCGGGTGGAACGTTACAGTGACAAGCCAATCTCCGACGGCATCAGCATCGATAAAAATAACAACATCTATCTGGGGGATCTTGCCAATAACGCCATTGGCGTGATCAGTCCGGCCCGGAACTACCGGCAGTTGGCAAAAAGTCCCGAATTGTCATGGGTCGATTCCTTCAGCTTCGGTCCCGATGGATTGTATGCCGTGGTTAACCGCTTGCATCGTTCAGCTATGCTCAACGGCGGCGAAGATCAGTCGACCCCCCCTTATTATCTGTTACAGGTAAAAGCCTTAGCGCCGGGTTTGCCGGGGCGTTAAAGTGCAATTGCAGAGGAGTCAATGCGTCGGCCTATTGCCTTGATTTGTTCACGCAACCAGTAATGGGCCGGGTCTTTCTCGCGTAACGGATGCCATATCAATACCAATTCATAGCTCGGTAGTTCGATGGGTACCGGCAGAATTTTCAGTGCCACCAATTTCCGAAATTGGGCGGCCAAGCGATAGGGTAAAGACAAAATCATATCTGATTCCGCCACAATCAACGGCGCCGATAAGAAATGCGGCACGATTAGCCTAATGCGCCGTTCCAGCCCCATTTCGGCCAATTTGTCATCGATGACACCCACCTGACTGCCGGTACGTGAAATCAACATGTGAGCTGCTGACAAATATCGCTCTAATGAAGGCGGGTCAACAATGTCGGGATGATTTTCTCGGACCACGCAGGCCATCAAATCGACAAACAAATGCTCGCAACACAATTGCGACGGCGGCTCCAAAATCGACCCAAATCCCAACACCACATCGAGACTACCGTTTTCCAATTGCGTCAAAGGAAATGCCGATTCGGTCCGTTTGATCTGAATATCGACGCCGGGCGCGACTTGCTCGATTAGCCGGAACAAATCCGGCAGCAGCAAGAATTCCATGTAATCGGTTGCGGCAATCGTAAAGCGGCGTTGGCTGGAGGACGGATCGAATGCCTGCGGCGGTTCCAATAGCCGTTCCATTTCCAGTAACAGGCTGTGTATGGGATCCACTAAAGCCAATGCGCGCTCGGTTGGCTGCATACCGCTTGGCGTTTTGACCAGCAGCGGATCATCCAATTGCTGGCGCAAACGATGCAAAGTGTGGCTCATGGCCGATTGCGTGACAAACATGCGCTCGGCAGCCCGTGTGACATTACGCTCCTGCATCAATACCTCGAAGGCCAATAACAAGTTCAGATCAAAGTTACGGAGATTGGACATAGTGAATCCTCACCGAGAAAACTGGCTTCATAGTAACCAAATTCCTGGATTTCAGACATGAATTGTCTTGATGGTGCGATGAACCTTATACATTTAACAACCCGATATTTTCTCTCTATCTTACTCCACAAGCGTATCGTCAACCCGATTAAGCATTACTACCCTCTGAGGTGATTTACGGTTAGCGGCACGCTTATCGAATATGGCGAATATCGCCGTTCACTAAACAAATTACGAGGAATAATTAGCATGTCCGCACAGATTCCAATTTCAACATTCAAACCCTACCGGGGCGAAAAAGCCCGGTTGGCGAGGGCCTACGACTATTTGATCCTGGTTCTGGCCCTTTTTTTATTCATCGGATCGTTCCACTTGCATTTCGCGCTGACCGTCGGCGACTGGGACTTTTGGCTCGATTGGAAAGATCGCCAATGGTGGCCATTGGTAACGCCGTTGATGGGTATTACCTTTCCGGCCGCTGTGCAAGCAGTGCTATGGGACAAGTTTCGTTTACCGTTAGGCGCTACTTTATGCGTGGTAGCTTTACTGCTCGGCACTTGGGTCACTCGGATATTTGCCTATCACTACTGGAATTATTTTCCCGTCAACATGGTGTTGCCCGCAACGATGATACCGGGCGCGTTAGTACTGGATACCCTGTTAATGCTAACCAACAGCATGACGATTACCGCCATATTTGGCGGAGGCACATTTGCGTTGTTGTTCTATCCCAGCAACTGGCCGATTTTCGCCATGTTCCATCAACCGGTAGAAATCGCCAATAGTCAACTCACCGTTGCCGACTTGTTCGGTTTTCAGTACATCCGAACCGGCATGCCGGAATACTTACGCATCATCGAACGCGGCGCCTTACGAACCTATGGCCAATACGCAGCACCTTTGGCAGCTTTTTGTTCGGCACTGTTGTGTTCGCTGATGTATGCACTCTGGTGGCATATCGGTAAGTGGTTTTCCACGACACGTTACCTGAGCAAAATTTAAGGAGCTATTTTCATGAACGCTTGTATTAAAAATTGGCTATACGCTTTAATCGGCCTCGCCCTATTGTCCGGCTTGCCGTTGTCATCCGCTCAGGCGCATGGCGAAAAGGCCTTGGAGCCATTCATTCGGATGCGCACCATACAGTGGTATGACGTGCAATGGTCCACGCAAAAATTCAACGTCAATGATGAAGTCAGCGTCAGCGGCAAATTCCATGTCGCCGAGGATTGGCCCATCAGCGTTCCCAAACCGGAAGCCTCCTACTTGAATATTTCGACACCGGGGCCGGTATTGATCCGTACCGAGCGTTATTTAAACGGTAAACCCTGGGTCAACTCAACCGCGTTACAGCCGGGTGGAGACTATGAATTCAAGGTCGTGCTGAAGGGACGATTACCGGGACGTTACCACATCCACCCATTTTTTAATCTGAAAGATGCCGGGCAAGTTATGGGGCCCGGTGCCTGGCTGGACATCGGCGGGCAAGCCGGTGACTTTAACAATACGGTCAAGACCATCAAAGGTGAGACCATCGATATGGAAAGTTTTGGACTGGGTATTGGTATTTTCTGGCATCTGTTCTGGGGCTTATTGGCTGCGGCATGGTTGGTCTGGTGGGTGCGCCGGCCTTTGTTCATTAGCCGTTACCGTATGCTCGATGCGGGTTTGGAAAACGAATTGGTTACCGACCAGGACAAATTGATCGCCAAACTCGTGTTAATCGGGGTACCGGTATTGGTATTTGTGCTGAATTCAGTTGCGGTAAACCGCTATCCGAACGCCATTCCTCTCCAAGCCGGCTTGGATCAGATTCTGCCGCTCCCCGCTCAGGTCAATGCCGGTGTGGTAAACGTTGAGATGATGAAAGCGGAATATGACGTAGCACAACGCGCCATGGTGATGCATGTCAGAATCGACAACCGTAGCCAAAGCGCAGTACGAATCGGTGAATTTACTACATCCAACGTTCACTTTATGAATCCGGATTTAGTGGATATGGCTTACAACCCGGGTAAACGCGAGTTATCAAACGAAGGGTTGACCATTGATGACAACCAAGCAATCCAACCCGGAGAACAGCGCGTGTTAACCATTATTGCGCGCGATGCGGTGTGGGAATCCGAACAGCTCGACGGCCTGATCCGCGATGCCGACAGCCGTATCGGCGGGCTGCTGTTTCTTTACGACGACATGCTGGATAAACGTTATATCTCCAGTATTTCCGCCGCCGTCGTTCCAAAATTTAGTTAATTTACAGGAGAGCATTATGGCTAGTACAACAGAACATATTGTTTCAAACTCGGAAAACGCCAAAACATTACCTTGGTATTTGGCAGACCTGTCTAAATATTTAAAGGGATTTGGCATATTAACCGTCATTTACGTCGGTTTAAGGCTATATCAGGGTGCTTTTGCGGTCGCACACGGTTTGGATTCTACTGAACCGGCGTTCGAACAATATTGGATGCGATTGTTTTATATCGAGTTGGCGATTGTCGCCGCCGTCGCCAGCGGTTTCTGGGGCTATTTATGGATGACGCGCGACCGGCAACTGGACCAACTCTCCCCTAAAGAGGAGATCCGCCGTTATTTTACGTTGACGATGTGGATCAGCATCTATACCTTTGCCGTGTATTGGGCGGGCAGTTATTTTGCCGAACAGGACAATTCCTGGCATCAGGTTGCCATTCGCGATACGCCGTTTACCGCGAACCATATCATCGAGTTTTATTTCAACTTTCCGCTTTACGTCATCCTGGGCGGCTGTGCCTGGCTGTACGCCAGAACCCGGTTACCGTTGTATGCCAAAGGGATATCGCTACCTCTGACCCTGGCGGTATTCGGACCGTTCATGATTTTGGTCAGCGTGGGTTTCAACGAATGGGGGCATACCTTCTGGTTTAGGGAGGAGTTTTTCGCCGCCCCCATCCATTGGGGATTCGTCATCGGCGTCTGGTTTGCGCTGGGTGTCGGCGGCATCTTGTTGCAAGGCGTCACCCGGCTCATCATTTTATTGGACCGG
>JBNLFT010000074.1:0-12009 GCA_050305675.1 Methylococcaceae bacterium | reverse complement strand
GCAATCAATTCGATGTTTTCGAACTGCCGCAAACGATCCAACAAAGCCAACTGCGTGACCCGGTTTTCGACAATAAAACCCAATTCGGGATAATCGATGTCGTCGCAATTGAACTCGGTGTCGCCCGCGGTTTCCCACACCCGCATTCGTCGAAAAGGGCACAAGCGCCGTTTTACGACGCCCTCCCACGCCCCAACGCCCTGCAATATTTTTTGTGACGCAATACTGAGCGCAGACACCCTTAAATCATGCGGCTGGTCGTCCGCAAACGGCTCGGGCAAATGCTGCTCCAACACCGCCACTTTAAAGGTACTTTCGCCCAGCCCACAGACGACGGCCGCGCCCACCATACCGCCGCCCACAATAACTACATCAAATTGTTCGTTCATAGCGAATTATTTTTTTAATTATGACAACGATAACTTTAGAGACAATCCCGCCAAAATGGCTTACTGTCATTCCACATGTCTTTAAATGACAGCATTCGCCGATCATGGTATAGTTGCACGGTTTCACTAACTGAAATTCAGGTCAGGTAGAAAGTAAGAGGTATCGGCAGCCGTAGCCGTGGTCGATAATAACGAACTCAGCAGGTAACGTGGACTCTACCACGCCACTTACAAAAAAACCATAAGCGCTGCTACCTGAATTGTTCAGGTATATCACAAAAAGATAAGATAGGATCGGGATGACGATGAGCAAAAACTCCCAACAAACAATTAAGAAATCTATGCTTTACGACGCAGCTCTGTCTCAAGACAGTTGCGGCGTCGGTTTCATTACCCATAAAGCAAGCAAACAGACGCATGATTTGTTGGTCAAGGCCCATGAAGCACTCTGCACAATTCCGCATCGCGGCGGTATGAGTGCCGAAGGTATCGGCGACGGCGCCGGGGTGAATATCGATTTGTCGTTGAGGTTTTTTCGCAAAATCACCGGGAACGCCAGTTTGGAATTAGGCCAATTCGGCGTTGCCAACTTCTTTTTTCCGGAAGACCACGCCCATTACGATTCGGTCGCCAAAAACCTGGTCGACCAACATCTTAATAAATTCGATCTGCCAATTCTCAAGTGGCGAGATATTCCGGTAGACAGCAGCGTGCTGAACGCCGCCGCTATTAAGGCGCAACTCCCGATAAAACAAGTCATTTTCGCGCGGCCGGCCGCCCTGAAAAACGCGACGCACGACGAATTCGAAAAATTCATCCAATCCGCCCTGCTCGATATCGAAGCCGACGGTTTTAAGCGTAGCGAGCTGCAAGGCTTTTACCCGCTGTCGATGAGTTCGCGCACCCAGGTGTATAAAGGACGCCTGAATTCCTTTGAGGTGATACCGTATTTCACCGATCTTTACGACAAGGATCACGAAATCCATACCTTGTTCTTCCACACCCGTTTCTCGACCAACACCGCCCCTGCCACGATGATGGCTCAGCCTTTCCGCTACATGGCGCACAACGGGGAATTGAACACCGACAAGAAGAACCGCTTAAGCGAAAACGCCATCGCCCGGCAAAAAAACAAACATATCGTCTTTCCTTGCGGGCAGTCCGATTCCGGACGCCTGGATCAAACCTTGACTCGTCGCATCAACGAAGACGAACTCGACATCGTTACCGCTATTTTGGCCATGATGCCCCCGGCCTGGGAAAACGATCCGACCCTATCCGACGACGTGCGAGCGATGTTGGAGTATTTTAGTCTGTACGAAGAAAAAAACGACGGCCCGGCCGCGTTGATCTTTAGCGACGGCATCCGCGTCGGCGCCCGCCTCGACAGGCTCGGTTTGCGGCCGTTGCGTTCGGTTGAAACCGAACAGTACCTGGCGGTGATGTCGGAAGCCGGGCAAATCGATTTCCCGTCCGAACAGGTATTGAAACGGGGCCGAATCGAAGCCGGCGGCATGTTATATTTCGATCACGGCACCGGCCAGTCTTACGACAGTCATCAAGTCATGGAACGCTTGGCGGCGGAAAAAGATTATAAGGCGCTGTTGAAGGAAAAAAGCGTCCACATTTCCGAATTGCCGGAGATCGAACTGGGCGAGATCGACAACGGCCACCCGCTGAGCATCGATCAGCGGCACACCGCGTATTCGCTGAACCAAGAAAGCTTCAAATTTCTGCTCGACCCAATCCTTGCCAGCGGGCTGGAAAAAGTATCGGCCATGGGCTACGGAATCACTCCGAACGCCTTGAGCGCAGCCGAAGGCGGCATGTCGCGCTATTTCAGCCAACGCTTCGCTCAGGTAACCAACCCGCCGTTAGATTCGCTGCGGGAAAGCGACGGCATGACGTTGCGCGTCTCCCTCGGTGCCAAACCGACGTTTTCCGACGAGCAAAGCAAGCAACTGATCGTCGAATCGCCGATCCTGCAACGTACCCAACTGGAACGAATCCGCCGTCAAACAGCGGTCAAGGTCGCCACCTTCGACATGCTGTATACCCCGGATTTCGAAGACCCCGCCGGTAACGAACAAGCCCTGGAACAAGCCTTCCTAGCGGTGTGCCGGCAAATCGAAGCGGCAGCCAAGAGCGGGGTCGGCATCATCATCCTAAGCGATATCAATATCGGCAAGGACCGGGCCGCCATCCCGGCGCTGCTGATGGTGGCGGCAGCCAACCAACACATGGTTAACTGCGGCATTCGCTTCAACTCCTCGCTGATTTTGGAAACCGGTCAGGCGGCGAGCCCGCACGATGTCGCTACCATTCTCGGCTTCGGCGCCTCGGCAATCTGCCCGTTGAGTGTGCATAATCGGGTCATGACCGAGTACAGCGGCGATGCGCGGCAAAAAGCCCTGAACAATTTCCAGAAAGGCGTCGCCAAATCGTTGATGAAAACCATGGGCAAATTCGGCCTGTGTACCGTCGAAAGCTATATCGGCGGCGAAATTTTCGAGTCCAATTATCTCGACACCAACGAACCCAAGTTGAACCCGTACTTTCCCAACATCAACGCACCGGTCGGCGGTGCCCGTTACGCCGACATCGCCGCCAGCGCGGCGGAATGGCACCAAAAGGCGTTAACCGTTAGCGGGGAAACCGATATACCGTTCCTGGGCCTGTTCAAGGAGCGCCAGGACGGTGCCGGCCATACTTTCGGCAACACTGCGGTCCGCGAATATATCAACATGACCGACGAGGATATACTCTACATCCCCAGACAACAAGCGCCGCAGGCCAGCGACGTCGCGTACATGGACACCGGATACGAGAAACGTACGCCGGAACAAATCGACGCCTTCGGTGTTACCCCGGCCTACCGCAGCTTCACCAATAACCTGTATCTGGAGCGGGCCAACAGGCCCGCCGCATTGCGCGATATCATGGGTTTTCCGGTCGATGTCTCAAGCGCCAACAACAAGGAGGATTTCGACCGCATCCTGTGCACTCAGAATCTATTGGGCAACAACAACTTTTTGATTCGCGGGCTGAGCGTCGAACAACGCAACGGCGTCGTTTTCAATGTCAGCTTGAGTAACGATGCCAGTCAATCGCGCCTGCAACAGTTGGCACAGCATTTTAAGGCGCGCTTTACCGACGAGGAATTCAGCACTGCGGTCGAAGGCGATGCGCTGGTGATCCGAGTGGCGAACGAGTCTGGTTCGCTTTTCCGGTATCTGACAACCGTTAAGCCGGCGCCCTCTCCGGTCGCGCTGAACTCGGTGCAACCGGCACATCAAATCACCGCTACCCTGGCGTCGGGCGCAATGAGCCACGGCGCGCTGTTGGCGGAAGCTCACGAAGCCGTTGCAATGGGTACGAATATCGTCGGCGCGCTGAGCAACTCGGGCGAAGGCGGTGAACACTCCAGCCGCTTCAATACGCTCAAGTCCAGCAAGATCAAACAGTTCGCTTCCGGGCGTTTCGGCGTGTGGGCCGGTTATCTGGCTGATCCGAATGTCGAGGAAATCGAAATTAAAATCGCTCAGGGAGCAAAACCCGGTGAAGGAGGTCAGCTGCCGGCGGCGAAAGTGTCGGTCGAAATCGCCTCTCTGCGCGGCGGCACCCCCAAAGTCGAACTGGTCAGCCCGCCGCCTCACCATGACACTTATTCCATCGAGGATCTCGGGCAATTGATTCATGATGCGAAAGCGGCGCGTGTCAAAGTCGTGGTCAAACTGGTGTCCTCGGAAGGCATCGGTACCATCGCCGTCGGCGTCGCCAAAGCCGGTGCCGATGTTATCAACGTCGCCGGCAACACCGGCGGAACCGGCGCCGCTGCGGTCACCAGTCTGAAAAATACCGGGCGCTCTCCCGAGATCGGAATTGCCGAGGTCCATCAAGCCCTGGCCGTTAACGGCCTGCGCGACAAAGTCGTGTTACGCTGCAGTTCGGCGCACCAAAGTGGCCTGGACGTGGTCAAGTCGGCCATTCTCGGTGCCGATTCCTTTGAATTCGGCACCACCGCGCTGATGATGCTGCGCTGTGTCATGGCGAAAAACTGCAACGTCAGATGTCCCGCGGGCCTGACCACCGCCCATGAGGAATTCAAGGGTGACCCTCGGGTATTGGCCCAGTTTTTCATGAACCTGGCCCATGAAGTCAGAGAAATTCTTGCCGACCTAGGCTACCATAGCCTGCGCGAAATCAGAGGTAAGACCGACTTGCTGCATTTGATCAGCCATCCAAGCATGATCGGCCAGCTCGATTTCAGCAAGCTTCTCGCCGAAGTCGACGAAGTCAAAGTGGCGAATCCGATATATCTGGAAGCCAATTTCGACGTCGACGACAGGTTGATCGAACAAATACGAAGCGACTTGTTCCAACGGGGCAAAACCCAGGTGGTTATCGAAGGCAGCGATCTCAAACTCAATAACCGCAATAAATCGGTCGGCGGCCAGACGGCAATAGATATCGAACGTATTCTTGCCTACGAGATCAGTCAACCACAAGCGGACGCGTCGAAGATCATCTACACCAACCAGCACGGTCGTCGTTATTTGGCTCCCGACAGCATTATCGTCCGCACCCACGGCGCGGCCGGGCAAAGCTATGCAGCCTTCAACAACGACGGAATGCGGATGGAACACACCGGCACCTGTAACGACGGGGTGGGTAAAACGGCCTGCGGCGGTACAATCGTCATCAAGTCGCCTGGCGGCGGCTCCAAGAAAGACGGCGAGAACGTACTCATCGGTAACTTCGCGCTGTTCGGCGCCGGCGGCGGCAAGGCCTTCATTAACGGACAGGCCGGCGATCGCTTCGCTGTACGCAATTCTGGAGCGATGGCGGTGGTCGAGGGAGTCGGCGACTTTGCCTGCGAATATATGATCAACGGCTCGGTACTCAACCTGGGCGGTTTCGGCAAGGGGTTCTGCACCGGCATGTCTGGCGGCAATGCCTATCAATACGATCCGAACAATCTGTTGCAGAGCCTATACGACAAAACATCCGTCGAGATTCGCAGCATCGGCGAGGACAGCGAACAGTCGGCCAGCCATGAACAATTTATTTTGTTTATGCTCGAGCAGCATGTCGAATATACCGGATCCAATAAGGCGAAGGCCATACTCGAAAACTGGGCCGAGGAACGCCGGCATTTCAGGTTCGCCGTTCCGTTGTGGCTGTACAAAACCCAAACGGCCGAGTATTTGAGCAAGGAAATCGATCGCAAATCGATGATCGAGGAGCTTTCGATCGCTTTCGCGCAACAACAGATCGAGCAGGTCAAACAGGCCTATCACGCGAAGCAACCTTTATTCTCCGGTGCCATTCCGGCCTACGGAGAAACCGACACCGAACTGACGTTCAAATTGCTCAACAGTTTTGCCGTCATCGACAAGGCCCAACAGATCGTCAAGGAACAACTGAAAAAACAGGGCGTGAACACCGGCGATGCTGGCGTTGTCAACGACCGTGTCTATCGACTGCTAAGCGAGCGGCCGAGAAAACTTCAAGATGCGTTGGTGAAAAGCATTAGGGAAGCGTACAGCAACTACAACGACGAACAGCTTGCGACCTTGTTGGCTGCAAAACGTTTGCGCGACTATAAGACTGCGCTGATCCGACGCGATGTACAAAGCATCTATTCGTTAGGAACCACGGCATGGATCATATCGCAGGACCGGGCAAACCAAGCGGCCTTACGAGACGTTCCGTCAGTCGAGGAAAATTTAGCAAGTCTCGCCAGCCTGGCAATCATTCAAGATATGCTGGAACAGGATCAAGCCGCCTGATCGTGTTAATCTGTGCGCCCGCTGGACAACGGCGGGTGCATTGCACCGGTTAAAATATAACAAACTTTGACAATCGGAGCCGGACTGCGCCCGATTTTACGGTTACAACATAATGAAAGCACCTTATATTCCACAAAATGCACCCTACAGCGACAATCAACGGGCATGGCTAAGCGGTTTTTTCGCCGGCATGCACAGTCACATGTTGCAAAGTGCCGGCACGCTGGATCGAGCCAACGCCAGAACCATCAACATTCTTTACGGGACCCAGACCGGAAATTCCGAATCGGTAGCCAACGACGCGGCCGCCTCGGCCAAGGCGCATGGCCTGATCCCGCTGGTCAAGAGCATGGACGAAGTCGAGATCTCGCAACTGGCGCAAATGGAATACCTTTTGATAGTCACCAGCACCTATGGCGAAGGCGAGATGCCCGACAACGCGCAGCTGCTATGGGAAGCGGTTGCAACCGAAGACGCGCCGCGGCTCGGGAACGTGAAATATTCGGTGTTGGCCCTGGGCGATACCAGTTACGATAAGTTTTGCCAGGCCGGGATCGAATGGGATCAACGGCTTGAAGAATTGGGTGCCAACCGGCTGTTCGAGCGTATCGATTGCGACGTCGATTTCGAAGAACCCGCGGAAAAATGGATCAGCGAGGTGGTTCCACTAATGGCCGAAGGGGCTGCTACCACGGCGGTTATCGATGTCGATACCGAGACGGTTAAACCGGCCTGGAACCGAAAAAAGCCGTACCCGGCAAAACTGCTGGTCAATCGCTTGTTGACCGCGCCCGACTCGTCAAAAGAAACCCGTCACTACGAAATTTCCCTCGCCGGTTCCGGCTTGAGCTACGAAGCGGGCGATGCGTTATGCGTGGTTCCCACCAATTGCCCTCAACTGGTCGCCGACATCATCCAGGCAATCGGCTGCAACGGCGATGAAGACGAACCGGTAAACGGGGAATTAACGACGCTGTCCGAAGCCTTACGCACGCAGTTCGAAATTAAACTGCCGAGCAAGGAGCTGTTGGAGGAAATCGGCAAAAGATCCGGTGATCAGGAACTTAACGCCCTGCTCGAAGCGGGTGACAAAGACAAGCTTGCCGATTATTTGTGGGGGCGCGACACGCTGGATTTGTTACGGCAATTTCCCGACATGGAATTTTCCGCAGCGGAATTCCTGGCTTTGCTAAAACCCTTGCAACATCGCGCCTATTCGATTTCGTCTAGCGGTAAGAAATTTCCCGACAGCGTGCACTTGACCGTGGCCAGCGTGCGCTATCATGCTCATAATCGGGATCATAAAGGGGTATGCTCGACCTTCCTGGCCGACTTGGTTAACGACGACACCGAGGTCAAAATCTTCTTTCAACCGAACAAAACATTCAGAGTGCCGGACGACGACGCGCTACCTATGATTATGGTCGGCCCAGGCACCGGTATCGCCCCATTCCGCGCCTTCCTGCAAGAGCGGCAAATGCGTAAAGCCAGCGGAGCCAACTGGTTGTTCTTCGGCGACCGCAACGCCGCCACCGATTTCATTTACAAGGAAGAGTTGGAAACGATGATGGACCAAGGCATCTTAACCCGACTGGATCTAGCCTTCTCCAGGGATCAAGCGGAGAAAATCTACGTTCAGGACCGCATGCGCGAACACGGCGCCGAAATTTTTGCCTGGTTGCAACAAGGCGGTTACTTTTTCGTCTGCGGCGACGCCTACCACATGGCCAAAGACGTCGACAAAGCGTTATTCGACATAATTGCCGAACACGGCCGGCTGTCCGAAAGCGAAACTGCCGACTATGTCAATCAACTGAAAAAAGACAAACGTTACGTCCGCGACGTTTACTAAGCCTGATATCGATAGCAAGTCGGGAGACAAGGCCTCTCCGCTCCCGCTTGCTATAGGCTTATTGTCCTTAGCCTATTTCCTTCGCTGCCCTTCGGTCGCGCTATTCTTTGGTCACACGAAAAATTCGGCGCTCCCATCGCCCGCCCATCTCCCAAACTTATTGTCCTCGACGTCGTCTAGGATTACCATAGCGAAAAACGGCAAGGAATCTCATGTTCTTATTTACCGAATTAATGCACAGCGTGATTGTCGGCTTAATGATCGCAGTCCCGTTGATCATCATTTACAAACGGGCCGGACTCAACCCTGTTTGGGCCGCCCTGGTATTTCTTCCCGGTTTCGGCTTACTATTGATCTGCCTGCAACTGGCCTTCACCGATTGGCCGAATCGACACGACGATAAAGGTAATGGATGATGGAAATTTTTTATTTGCTGGGTGCCGCCTACGCCCTATTCGTCTTATGGCTTTGTAGCAAGATCTTAGCGAAAGCGGGTATCGACAAGATTTGGACTTTGACGTTATTGATCCCGGTGGTCAATATCGTGATGGTATGGGTGTTTGCTTTTATCGACTGGCCTAACCTGAAGGGTAAGAAATCCTGATCAGCGTGCGCCTTTTCCCCAAAGGACGACTTCTACGGTATGAATCATAATCGTCAAGTCGAGAAAAAGGCTGTAATTTTTCACATAATATAGATCGTATTGCAGTTTCTGAATCGCGTCGTATTCGTTGGAACCGTAGGGATAACACAACTGCGCCCAGCCGGTGATTCCGGGCTTTACCCGGTGTCTCTTTCGGTAATATGGAATATTCTCGGCAAACTGATCGACAAACTGCGGCCGCTCGGGACGGGGCCCGACAAAACTCATGTCGCCGCGCAACACGTTCCAAATTTGCGGCAACTCGTCGAGCCGAAACTTTCTGATAAACGCGCCAACTTTGGTCACGCGGTCATCATTTTCACTTGCCATTCGGGCACCCGCAATTTCCGCATCCGTCCGCATACTCCGAAATTTCAACACGTCGAACTTCTTGTCGTGTTCTCCGACTCTGGTTTGGCGGTATAAGATCGGTCCCTTAAAACGGCTTTCGATTAATATCGCGATCGCCACGGCCAGCATGAATGGCCAACTCACCGCCAACAGTAATAAACTGGAGACGATGTCGACCAGTCGTTTTTCCAGCGCCCTAAGCCCTCCGCCGGCAAAACCGTCGGAAAAGACGAACCAGCTGGGATAAATATTTTCCAGATCTATTATCGCCTTCTCGCGTTCGTAAAACGTCAGCAAATCGATCACGTCGACGCCATAAACCTTGCAATCCAGTAATTCATCCATCGGTAACCGACTTCGCCGATCGTCAACCGCGATGACGATTTCATCGATGCTACATTCCCTTACCACCTGCAGCAATTGGTCGGCGCCGGACACCAACCGACAATTCTTGACCTTTACTTCGGCGCCCTCCAACGGCAAACAAGCACAGACCTGGAAACCCTTATGCAAATAGTGTTCGTTGCTGCCGATCAACTTTTTCGCTTTCGTTCCGGTACCGATGACCAATATCTTCTTTCGGAGCTTGTTTTCCTTGACGTAACGGTAAAACAGGTAACGCAGCATCAGCATACCGGTCAGGCTGAACGCCAACGCATAAACCAGCACACTGCGGGCAATCGTAAATTCCGGAACCGCGTAATAAATAATGATCAAGGCGATCGTCGCGACGGCGAAACTGATTGCCACCCTTGACATCAGCTTGTAATCGTTGCTGGTGATGCTGCGCCGATACAAGCCTATCCCGATATTGGAGACGGACAGCACCAACGCAAAAATAATGCTGGACAAAAATACGTACTCGTCCGAATACCATGAATCGATATAGAGAAAACGGACATCGTGCCCATAACGCATCGATAGGAAAAAGATCGAAAATTCCAGTAGAAATAATCCTAAATACACCCCGGAAATGTAATGTCTGAATATTCTTATCATTTTTTGAATTTTATAGAAGATTGTAGTTCTTCAATAGCTTGCGCAAATGAACAATCGGTATCGCATAACTGATACCGCTGGGTTTGGAAAGCACGTTTTCCTTGGTCTCTTTGACAAAAACCTTGTTGATGATACCGATAACCTTTCCGTTACCGGGATGGTACAAAGGACTACCGCTATTGCCGGGGTAAGCCGTGGCATCCAACTGGTAGACCAAGTACGGCTGACGCAACCTCTTCACAACCTTGGCGTTTAATTGACTTGAATTGATCATCGGAATAGCGACCGGACTGATTGCCGAAATAATGCCCCGGTGTGTCACCGGGTATAGACCCAACACCATGCCGATCGGATAACCTGTAAACGCATAGAGATCGCCTTCTCTCACCTCGTCCGTGCTTAGCGTCAACGGCGGCAAGCTTCCTTTTTCCAGTTTCAGGACCGCGACGTCATGCGCCGAATCCACGGCAAGTTCCTGAGCAAAGTATAGCGAGTCCTTGCCGTTTTTCTTGATAAATACCGCAAGCCGTTCCATGCCGGCGCTGTTCAACGAATTAGGCAAGACATGGGCGTTGGTCGCAATCAAATCGCCGTTTCCGATCGCGAAGCCGGTTCCTCTAAATTCGGCGCGTGGCGATCGTTTCGGCATAAAGGTACCGACAGCCACTATTCCGGGCTTAACCTGTTGCAAGGTATCTACCAGCCGCCCGCCCGCCTCGACGGTACCGGCAGCCAATCCAACACCGAAGACAACAAGCGATAACAAGGGGCGCGTGACATGTTTAAGCTGCGCTAAATATTTCATCTGAAGCTATCGATTGAAAACCAGTAATTTATGTGGACCGCAATGGATCAAGATCGTTTGAAAATTTAAAGGGGACCGCTCGTCTTTTTCTTACATCACGATAAAACTATAGTTCAATTTACAAAACGCCAAAGATGCGGATCGTAGCGTTTAACACCGATCGTGTTCGGACGAACTCTAATACCTTTCCTATCAAACCGGACTCTAGCCCGGATATTTCAAAAAGGAGGCCTTGCTATTTGAAATACGCATTTGGAACCAATGCCTTAGGTTTCATCTGACTCATGTTTATTGGGTACGGTTTGTGCCTGAGTGGTTCTCTGAACAATCGGACTTCGAATCTTGAACAAAATCACTCAAACCAGAGCTGGCTATGGCATTCGTGATGTGTGTCCAACCTGCTTCGCCCGATTTGCCAGAAATTCCATTCCCTTCATGAAATATCCGGGCTAGCGCCAACTCCGTCTCGAACCAATGCAACCTCTCGGCGCTCAATCAACAGCCGGCGGTTGCCGTAACGCAAACCGACGGTTTAGCACATTAAGCGCACGGTTAACATCAATTCGATGGTTCGTCAAAGGCGGTGCGACGGGGGAATCTGGTCATAAAACCACCGTAAATGCAATCGGATTTTTGTGCAGCCCTACCAATTAATTTGGATCGTACTCCACGTCAGGTCTTGCTTGAACGTTGGTTATGGATACAATCGGGATATTAATCCACACAACAAGAGCCCCGTCCTTTTACCCGAGCGGTATGATGAAATACGCCAGCACTCGCAAACTCCTGCATTTCTCATTCGCATACACCCTGTTCATTGTGTACGGCAGCCTGGTTCCGTTCGACTACCGACCGATCCCTTCCGATCAAGCCTGGCACGCTTTTCTGCACATCCGCTATCTAAATCTCGGCGCCGCTTCACGGGCCGACTGGATCGCCAACATTATCCTCTACATCCCGCTGACTTTCAGCCTGTCCGCTTATTTGAAAAACAAGTTGCGATCCGCCTTTCAAACCGTTTTTTTCGCCCTCTCCATACTGACCTTCAGCCTTACCCTGGCGGTCACGATCGAATTTACCCAACAGTTCTTCCCGCCCCGCACCGTTTCCTTGAACGACTTGATCGCGGAAACCCTTGGTAGCGTAGGCGGAATGATTATCGGCTTCAGCCACGGCAA
>JBNLFT010000073.1:0-12216 GCA_050305675.1 Methylococcaceae bacterium | reverse complement strand
AGTTCGCGCACCACGCGAAAAATCTCGGCCTTGTTGTTGCCCGGCGTCGCCACCATCAGCGGGTAGCCCTTGCGCGCCAGATGCCAGCAACAGGAGGTGGTGAACAGGCCGCCGACCCAGTTGCCCAGGGCAAAACAGACGATCGCCAGGGTTGAACGCCGGTCGGCGTGGAAACTGTCGCGAAATACCTGCTCGAAACGCAGCGCCACCTCCAGTTCGTAAGCGGCCGAACGCGGCCAAAAGGTCGGCTGGCCGGTGGAACCGGAGGAAACCGCCACCCGGTCGGTTCCTTTCAGCGAGCCGCCCAAACAGCGATCCGGCAACGGATAGGCCTGCATGTAATCGCGTTTGCTCATCAGCGGCAGATCGCTGAAATGTCCAAAGGCCGTCACGCCGGCCGGATCGACCTGCCGCTCGGCGAGAAAGCGTCGGTAAGCCGGAACTTCGACCGCGCAGCGTCGAAACAACGCCAATGCCTGTTGCCGCGGATCGACGGCTTGGCGCTCGGCCAGCAGTTCGTCCAGGGAAGCGCTGAAAAAGCGGTTAGACGGGGCGTCGCCGGCTGGCGTTAACGGGTCGGACATGGCTTTGTTTCCGGTCTGTGGAGATTAAAGGGGATCAGAAGTTGCGTGCCGGGCTAGGAAAATTAGTCGTGCGCCGGCAGCTCGACGCCATTATCGGCGGCGTTCGCTCGACTTGGCAACGTCGAATTCGTTCTGCTTCGTTCGATCGAAACGGCCGATGTGGCATAAAACCTGAGCGGCACGATTAACAACAACCGTTCGCGATCTCTGTAAACGCCCACGGTTGCCGCTCTAACCGTTCGCCGGCGGGGATGATCTTCACCGGAAGCGCTTTGAACCTTTTCGCGTTTTTTCGGGATATACGGATGACTGAAGAAACGAAGGCAATCATGACAGCGACAAATTCATCCGTGTCCGGAGCCGCGATCGGTTACATATTGAAAGGTTATCCGCGCACCTCGGAAACCTTCATCACCAACGAAATCAGACTGTTGGAAAAACTCGGCCTGGAGCTGGCGATATTTTCGGTTAAAAAGCTGGAAGGCCAGCAACAGCACGCGATGGTCGATCGGATAGGCGTCCCGGTCACCTACTTGCCGCAGGCCGACCCGTTAAGCGAGACCCGCTTTCCGCGCTGGGCTCTGGAAAACGTCCCCAAGTTCGCCGCCAGTCATCGGCGCTTATTTTTAAGCCGCCCTTGGGCATATCTGGCGATGTTGCTGGAATGTCTGGCGATGTCGGTGCGCTACAGAAAAGGATTGTTCGGCGCGCCGCGGGCGGTGTTTTTCAAGGAATTTCTGCAAGGCGGCTTTATCGCCCAAGCGGTACTGGAGGCGGGCAATATCGGTCACCTGCACGCCCATTTTTGCCACGGCTCCACCACCATCGCAATGTTTGCCAGCAGGCTGAGCGGTATTCCCTACAGTTTTACCGCCCACGCCAAGGACATATACCTGCGCGAACTGAACCCGGGCGACCTGTTGCCGAAAAAGATGCGGCGGGCCGAATTCCTGGTCACCTGCACCGGCGCCAACGAGGAACATTTGCAGCGCATCGCGCCGGCCGGAACGGCGGTCCATAGAATTTACCACGGTCTGGACACGCGCTTGTTCGATGCCCCCGAAGCCGGTGACAACGAACCGCCAAAGGTCCCGCTCATTCTGTCCGTCGGCCGGTTGGTGGAGAAGAAAGGTTTTCCCGATTTGATAAAGGCCTGCCAGCTGTTGCGGCGGCGCGGCTTGCAATTTCGCTGCCGAATCGTCGGCGGCGGCGAGCCGGATTATCGAGACGTACTGCAACGATTGATCGACGACCTCGGCTTGCAGGATACCGTTAAGATGAGCGGCGCGGTCACCCAAGAGGAACTGCGCGAGATCTACCAAAAAGCCGACCTGTTCGCGCTGCCTTGCCAGGTGGTCGCCAACGGCGACCGGGACGGCATACCGAACGTGTTGGTCGAAGCGATGGCGATGCGGGTGCCGGTGGTCTCCACCGAAATTTCCGGCATTCCCGAATTGATCGAACACGAGGTCAACGGCTTGTTGGTTGCGGAGAAAAATCCGTCGGCGATGGCCGCCGCGCTGGAACGCCTGTTACTCGATCCCGAACTGGGCCGTCGGATCGCGCAGGCGGGGCGGGAACGGGTGTGCCGGGATTTCGATTCGGAGCATACCACCCGGGTCCTGAAACAATTGTTCGTCGAGCAGTTACAGCAAAACCAAGCCGTCTCTTATGCAAAAGCTTAGCCGGGTCGATTCCGTCGACGGACGCGGCCATTTGCGCGCGCCGTTCGCGAGGATGTCGGCGCAAGGCGTGCTCGACCATTTTCGGCGCCGGACTTCGGTTCGTTACTTCGCGGTGGCCGATGCCGGGCAAGTCGAACGCGACAAGATAGACCGCCTTCTGGACAATCGTTTCGAATTCAACGGCGAGAGCTACCGTTTGCCCGACGACTTCGACTGGTTGCACAATCCGAGCCCGGACATCGAATGGGCGATCATGTGGCATAAGTTCTATTTCGCGGTCGGCTTAGGGATGGCTTACGCGGAGACCGGCCGCGAAGTTTACGCGCAAAAATGGATGGCGTTGACCTCGAGTTGGATCGACGGCGTAACGGTCGATTTTCTATCCAGCGACGTGACCGGGCGGCGGGTGCAAAACTGGATTTTCGCGCATTATTACTTTGTCGGCGCGAATTCGCTCGCCGCTATCGATGCCGAATTTTACGACCGCTTTTTGATGTCGATCCGGCAACAGGTCGACTATCTGTGCGACAACCTGACACCGTCGCGCAACCACCGGACTTTGGAACTGTACGCGATCTTTCTGGCGGCGGTGGTGTTTCCGGAGTTCGCCGACGCCGCCGAATGGCTCGATTTTTCGATCCGCGAACTGGTCGCGAACATCGAAAGCGACATCTTGCCCGACGGCGTGCACTGCGAACTGTCGACCGACTACCACCATATCGTGCTGAGGAACTTCCTCGCGATCAAGCGCCTGGCCTTGTTGAACGACATCGCGCTGCCCCCGCGGTTCGATGCCGGCGTCAAAAGAGCGCTGCAGTTTTCGCTGTACGTCCATAAGCCCGACGGTTCCATTCCCAGCCTGAGCGATGGCGACACCGGCAGTTTCTTGAACGTATTGCAATGGGGCTACCAATGCTACGGCATGGAACCGCTGCGTTACGTGGCGACCCAGGGCGCCGAGGGGACGGCGCCGGAGCAGCGCGCCAAGGCTTTTCCGGACGGCGGTTACTACGTGTTGCGCAGCGGTTGGGGCGGGCGCGAATCGGCCTTTCGGGACGAGCGCTACCTGGTGTTCGATTGCGGCCCGTTGGGTGAGGGCAATCACGGCCACCTGGATGTCTTGAGCTTCGAAATGGCGGCCTACGGCCGGTCGCTGGTGGTCGATCCCGGACGCTATACTTACGATGAAGCGGGGGATACCAACTGGCGCGCGATGTTTCGCGGTACCCGCTACCACAATACCGTGGTCGTCGACGGCCGCAACCAAACCCGTTACCGGTTCCACGGCCGCAAGTACAAGGTCAAGGGGCCGGCGCCCGATTTCGAGTTGCGCTCGTTCGTCAGCCGCGCCGACGTCGATTATCTGCACGGCATCGCCCGCAGCCACGAATACGAAGTGGTCCACGAACGCAAGATCCTGTTTCCCAAGCTCGAATATTGGGTGGTCTGCGATCTGTTGAGGGCGGCGGGCGAGCACGACTACGAGTTGCTGTTCCACCTAACCGAACGGGCGCAAGACAAGGTCCGCGCCGAAACCGATCGCCACTGCCGCTACGTCGATTCGCCGCACTTGCGGATCGTCCAGCCGCTGTCGCTGGCGAGCGGGTTAACGGTCGAGCAGGGCTATGTTTCGCCGACTTACGGGGTCAAGCATCCGGCGCCGATCGTAAATTTTTCCAGCCGCGCGGCCGATTGGTGTTTTTGCAGCGTGCTTTACCCCTACCGCGACCGCCGTCCCGAGATTTCCGTCCGCCCGGTCGAGGTGCTCCACCGGGGGCGGCCGGTCGCCCCGGTCGATGCGGTTGCGCTGGAGATTTTAATCAAAACCGACGGCCGCGAGCGGCGCGATCTGGTTTATTTCGCCCACGGTAGCGATCGGGCGTACTCGCTGCGCGGTGTCGTTCCGACCGAGCCCTTTTGGTTGCGACGCCTGGAACCGACAGGAGGCGGCCATGCCGATTGAAGCCGCCGCGGCGCGGACCGCCGAGGTCGTCGGTGTGGGCGGCACATTCGGAAAGTCGGCGGCCGCTGTCCTGGCCGAACCGTATTCGGCGATGTCCGCCGGGCAATGGCTGGATCATCTTGGAACGCGAAGCGGCGTCCGTTATTTCCCCCTTGCGGACGGCTCTTCGAAACAGGTCGACGCGGCGCAGCGAATTCTCGACAACGTGTTCGATCTGAATAACGAGGTGCATCGGCTGCCCGACGGCTTCGACTGGCAACGCAACCCGAGCCGGGATTTGGAATGGTTGATTCTGCTGCACAAGTTCTATTTTTCCAAGGAACTGGCCGGGGCCTACGACCGCACCGGCGACGAGCGCTATGCCCGCAAGTGGGTCGAACTGGTCGCCTCCTGGATCGCCCAAAATCCGGACGGCTTCATCGACAGCCAGGTCACCGGCCGGCGTGTGCAGCAGTGGCTGCACGCTTTTCAGTATTTCGCCGTGAAACGCCGCAGCCGCTCGCTCGACGACCGCTTCGTCGCCGACTTCGTGTGCTCGACCCACTCGCAAACCCGTTATCTGTGCCGCAACCTGACCCCGGAAGGCAACCATCGGACGATCGAGTTGTACGCGATTTTTCTGGTCGCGGTGCTGTTCCCGGAGTTTCGCGACGCGGAGCATTTCCTGCAGTTCTCGCTGCGCGAGCTGCTCGACAACATGCGCCGCGACCTGCTCGCCGACGGCGTGCACCGCGAGCTTTCGACCGACTATCATCACACGGTGCTGAAGAACTATCTGCGCTTTTGCATGCTGGCCGAACTCAACGGCCTGGAACTGCCGGGCGACTGCGACCGCTTGCTGGAAAAGGCGCTGGAATTTTCGCTGTACGTGCACAAACCTGACGGCTCGATACCGGCGATCAACGACGGCGATTGCAACGGCTATCTACCGCTGTTGAAAAAGGCCGCGCGTTATTACCCGATTCCCGGCCTGCGCTACGTCGTCAGCCAGGGCCGGGAGGGGCGGGCACCGGAGCAAAGAAGCCGCGGCTTCGGCGAAAGCGGCTACTATCTGCTGCGCGACGACTGGCGCCACCGGCCTTACCACGAGGGATTGTATTTGTTTTTCGACTGCGCCGGGCTCGGTTTCGGCAGCCACGGCCACTACGACCTGATGAATATCGAAATGGCCGCCTACGGCCGCTCCCTGATCGTCGATCCGGGCCGCTATACCTACCACGAGCACGGCCCCGACGGCGTCAATTGGCGTAAGCTGTTCAAAGGTACCGCCTATCACAATACGGTCGCGGTCGACGGCAAGAACCAGATTCCCTATCGGCGCGGCCGCCCCACCGATCCGGAACCGACGGCGACGTTGCGGCATTTCGTTTCCTGCCGGGGCTTCGATTATTTGCACGGCGTCGCCGAAAGCCGGCACTATCCGGTGATTCACCAACGAATGATCTTTTTCGCGTTGCCCGAGTATTGGATCGTCGGCGACTTGCTGACCGGAAGCGGCATGCATCGCTACGACCTCAGTTTCCATTTGAGCAAGGAGGCTCAGGATGGGACCACGATCGATCGCAGCGGCGACGGCTTGATCGTCAACTCGCCGAATCTTGTCATCGCCCAACCCGAGTTCGATTCGATCGACGCGGCCTTGGAGCCGGGTTTTGTCTCGCCCGAATACGGCATCAAGCATGCCGCGCCGATTGTCCGCTTTACCCAAACCGCCGATGCGGCCGGGTTTAACAGCGTTCTGTACCCGTTTAAAGACCTGGCCCCGCCGCTGCGGATCGAACAAGTCCCGGTGCTGCGCAACGGCCGCGACTGCGGCCGGTTTTGCGCCACCGCGTTGAAGATCTCGCTGGGCGAGGGGCTGGAGGCCCGCACCGACTTTTTTTTCATCGCACACGAGAGGCGGGCGGACGACGAGTTCGAATGTTTCGGGGCGGCCTTAAATTGCCGCTTGCTGTATTTCAGAAGGGATGCCTCGAAACGTATCGTCAATTTGCAGGCCGACGCCGTCGCCAAGCTGGCCATCGGCGGCGAGTTGTCCTTTCTCGACGGCAATGGCGAAGGCCGCATCCAGTACCGCGACGGCCTGCTGGAAGCGTCGTCATCGGCCGGGAACATTGTCGAAACAGGGGATTGCCTGTCGCGGCTGTCCGAGCGCTCCGGACCGGTGTCGGGGAAAAGCCGATGACGCCATGCGATCCGTCGTTTCCGCAACTGGGCGTCGCGCTCGATACCGAAGCGATGCGCCGGTTGTTGCAAAGCCGCCTGTTTCCGGACTCGCCCGCCGGTAACCGGTGCCGGGTCGAATCCTGCCGCATCGGCGAAATGCGCCATAAACCGGGCAAGCGTTTCGTCCTGACTTACCTGCTCGGTTTGCGTAGGCCGGGGGAGGTGCTGATACGCGAACAAACGGTCTACGCGCGTTTGCTGCCGGCTGCCGGCGGCCAGGCAGCGGCGCCGGGCAATGCGATCTATCTGCCGCAGGTGCCGATGCAACTGTGGTTGTTTCCGGCCGACCCTACCCTGGACGCGCTGCATCGGATGCTCGATCGGGCATATTTAGCCCCCTATCTCGGCGGATTGCTGGCCGAGGGCTGCGGCAAGGTGAGTACGGTCCAACCCGAAGTCGTGCATTATCTCCCGGAGCGTAGTTGCATGATCCGCTACCGGGTCGACTTTGAAGCAATTCAAGACAACGCCGAACCGCCGCCAGCCAAGGTGCTGTTCGGCAAGCGTTATCACGACCACGGCGGGCGCGACACTTTCCGCATCATGCGCCAATTGTCGGAGCAGGCGCCATGTTTCGCCGAACCTTTGCATTACGACGCCGAGTGGAGGTTCTTATGGCAGCCCCGGTTGCCGGGAGAAACCCTGGCATGGAGCGAACTCTCCACACCGGCTCACGAACATCGGGTCGGTCGGCTGGCGTCCAGCGTGGCGGCCTTGCACCGTTGCCGGGTCGATACCCCGGCGCGTTACGGCGTCGACGATATCGTTCGCGATCTGCATAAGACCGTGGCCACGGCCGCACAGGTGCGGTCGCAGCTGGCTGGGGAGCTGCGGGCCGGAGTGGCCGTTTTGCTGGATAGCGCGCAGACCTTGGACTTTAACGACAGCCACCTCGCTCCGATCCATCTCGATCTGAAACTATGCAATTTCCTAATCGACGGCAACGATTTCGCTGTGATCGACATGGACAGCCTGCGCCTAGGCGACCCGCTGGCCGATGTCGGCAGCTTGCTGGCCAATTTTTATCTGAACGGCATTCGGGCCGGACAGGATTTCCGGCAGGTCGAACCGTTGGTCGATGCGTTCATTCGGGCCTACGCCGAGCAAGTGCCTTGGCCGGCCGATATTCCGCGATTACGCTGGTATATCGCCGCCGCGTTGATCCACGAAGTGGTAAGGCGCAGCTTGCGCCAGAACGACAGCATCCGCATTCGGCTGTGCGGCGATTTTCTGGCGATTAGCCGCCACTATGCAGGGTTGTGCCGGGAGGCGTTAGTCGATGCTTGATATGCCGGATAACGGAAAGCGGATTTTTCTGGCCCGCCATGGACAAAGCGTCGCCAACCTGGAACAACGGGTTTCCGGCCAAATCGACACGCCGTTGACCGAAAAGGGCAGGCAGCAGGCGCAGTGGCTGAGCGACGTTCTGCGCCTCGAACCGCTATCGGCGGTTTACTGCAGCAGTCTGAGCCGCAGCAGGGACACGGCATTGCCGACGGCGCGCCGCCATAACCTGGCGCTCGACGCCCTGGAGCAGCTTGACGAAATCCACTACGGCGAGTTGCAGGGCCGGCCGCTGGAGGCGGTCGCAGGAGGGGCTCGCTTCCCCGGTTATTGCGCAGCGGACGGCGAATCGGCCGCAGCCTTCGCCGAACGGGTGCGCCGCGGATTGGAGCGGATCGTCGACGGAATGTCCGGGCCGGTGTTGATCGTCGGCCACCGCAAGACCAACGAAGTGATCTTAAAGCAATTACTGGGGCCGCTTGTCGGCCCCGGGCAAGGGCTCAATATCAAGAACAAATACGTCTACCGGATCGAGCTCGAGCCGTTGGCGGTACACACGATACGGTTGGGCGGAGACCGTCACGGGGTAAGATTCGAGGGGATAAAATGTGATTGATCCGATGCGTGCATTCGCCGATTTCCTGGACCCGCTCCTGGTCCGCCGGGTACTGCAACAGCGCTTGCCGGACTGTTTGTCGGGGGAATGGTGCATCGTCGACTGCCGAATCTTCCATCCCCGCTACAAGACCTACCAAAGCCCGCAGTCGCGGGAAAAATCGTTCTTGTCGCTCGCCTATCATTTGCGGCTCGAAAAACGCGGCAACCTCCGAACCGAGACCCGAATTCTGTTCGCCGAGGTATTTCTGGGCCGGCGTAGCCGGGAGGTGTACGAAACCGAGAAACACGGCGCCGAAAGGGAGCGAGGCCGGTCGATCCTCCATTTTCCTGACCTCGGGATGGTCGGCTATCTGTTTCCCGGCGACCCGGCGTTGGCGCAATTGCCAGAGTTGACCGATCCGGCGTTTCTCGGCCGCTATTTCGCGAACAAGGAATGGGCCGACGGAACCGCCAACGCGCCGGCGGTCGACTCGGTGCACGTCGAGATCGTCAATTACCGGCCCCGCCTTCGTTGCACGAGTCGCTACCGGATCGAGCGGTCGGCGCAGCGGCGGCTGATCTTCGGCAAGAGCTACTGCGACGACAAGGGTTCGGAAGTTTACCGGCGCATGCAGTCGCTGCGGCAACAAGCCGGGAACGGCTGCCGGACTTTCTTCGTACCCAAACCGCTGGCCTACGACGGTTCGCTAAGGACGCTTTGGACTCGGGGCCTGGCGGGCCGGCCGTTGCTCGACTGCCTCGCCGATACCGATCCGGAACCGCTGTTGGCCGCCGTGGCTTGCCGTCTGGCAGGGTTCCATCGCGTTTCGCTTGCCGGTTTGCCGCTGCTTACCGCCCACGCCCAACTGGGCGAAGCGCAGAAAAAAGCGCGGAAATTGCAGCGCGCGTTTCCGCACGCGGAGGCTTCTATCGCGCGCATCCTGCGTTCGTTGGCCGGCGAGTACCGCTCGCTGGCCGACTGCAATTCGTTCCTGTTGCACGGCGATTTCCACGTTCGGCAATTGCAGGTTTTGCCCGACAGCCGGATCGCGCTGTTCGATTACGACGAATTGGCCCTCGGCGATCCGCTCCACGATCTGACCAATTTCTGCGTCGACCTGTATAACCAAGGGCTTGATCGGGACCGGGTTGGACAGTGGGTGCTGTTTCTGTTGGATCGATATCAGTCCGAAGCCGGCTGCCGCTTCCCGGCGCAACAAATAAACCGCCATTGGCGCATGCAGTGCCTGACCCGCGCCTATCGCGCCTATATTCAACAAAAGCCGGATCTTGCCGCCGTCGTCGACCGTTTTTTGGGGCTGGCGGAAACCGGCATCGCGGTCCGGGGAGCCGCCGCGGCGAATAGATCGGGAGGAAACCGCCATGCAGGGTAACAACAAACGCTCGCGCTTTAACGAAATCGTGTTCGGCCACTTGCGCGAGGTGCAAAAAGATATCGTGCTGGCCGCCTGCTGTATCGTCGGAACGACATTGACCGCGTTGGTCGCCCCGTGGCCGCTGAAATTGATATTCGATCAGTTGTTGCTGGCGAAACCGCTGCCCGATCGGCTGGCCGGATTGCGGCCCCTGTTCGATTACGGTCAGCTCAACGCGCTGCTGGTGTTGTGCGCGACCATCGTCGGCATCGCGCTGTTCAAGGGGTTTTTCGCCTATTACCAATTGTTCCTGACCTCTCGCATCGGCTACCGCTTGGTTTATACGTTGCGCGGCGAGTTGTTCGACCACTTGCAGCGGCTGTCGCTGTCGTTTCACCACAAGGCGCGCTCCGGCGAGTTGCTGAACAAATTGACCAGCGATACCAATACCTTGAAAGACGTCTACGCGGATTCGGCGCTGACCTTCTCGACCCACGTTCTGACCTTGCTCGGCATGTTTTTAATCATGTTCCAGCTCAACGTCCGCTTGAGCGTCGTCATTCTGATCAGCTTTCCGCTGCTGACCTTCGTCATCTATAAAATTTACCTGCGGGTCAAATTGACGGCCCGCAACCAGCGGCACACCGAGGGCAGACTGGCTTCGCGGGTCGGCGAAATCCTCAGCGCGGTGCCGTTGATCCAGGCTTACGGCACCGAAGCCTACGAGCGAGAGCGCTTCGACCGCGACAGCACGCGCTCGATGCGGGAAAGTATTCGAATTTCCCGGATGGAGGCGGCGGCCACCCGGCTGGTGGAAATCATCAGCGCGCTGGGGACCGCGATTGTGGTGCTGTTCGGTTGCCTGCAGGTGTTCGAGGGTACGATGACGCCGGGCGACGTGCTGGTTTTCGTTTCCTACATCACCCAGATTTATCAGCCGGTCCGGCAAATGGCGAGGATTTCCACGCGCTACTCGAGGGCGACCGCCAGTATCGAGCGAATCAGCGAAATCCTGGCCGCCGAAGCGGACATCAAAGACCGCCCGGACGCCGTCGTTCCCGCCGCGATTCGCGGCGATATCCGCTTCGACCGGGTGACCTTCGGTTACCGCGACGATCAAACCATACTCGACGACATTTCCTTCCATATCCGACCCGGCGAACGGGTGGCCTTGGTCGGCGCGTCGGGGGCCGGAAAGTCGACGATCGCCAATATGACGCTTCGCCTGTTCGATCCCCGGCAAGGTTCGGTGTCGATCGACGGCATCGATTTAAGGCGCTACCAGCGGACCGCCCTGCGCCGGCAAATCGCCGTCGTCCAGCAGGACGCCGTTTTGTTCGGGACCAGTATTAAAGAAAACATCGCCTACGGCCGACTCGATGCCGCGCAAGAGGAAATCGAGGAGGCGGCCCGTCAGGTTCATGCCCACGAGTTCATCGCCGAGTTGCCCGACGGTTACCGGACGATCGTCGGCGAATCCGGCGGCACCTTGTCCGGCGGCCAGAAGCAACGCATCAGCCTGGCGCGGGCGTTCGTCCGCCAAGCGTCGATACTGATTTTGGACGAACCCACCTCCGCCGTCGACGCCGAATCGCAGGCGTTGATACGGGCGGCGATGGACCGGTTGCCGAAAGACAAAACCATTTTGCTGATCGCCCACCAGTTTCAGACTCTGCTGGATTTCGACCGCATACTGGTATTGAAAAAAGGGGTCATCGTCGAACAGGGCGACCATGCGTCGCTGATGGCGCGGCGCGGCTATTACCACGAACTGTACCGGCTGCAAAACGGCTTGAGGGCGGCATGAGTAACGAACGTCCGGTCTTGTTGTTCTATTGCCAGCATTCGGTCGGCATGGGGCATCTGAAGCGAGCGTTCAATCTGGCCGATGCGCTGGCCGAGTGGTTCCATGTCGTGTTCCTGAACGGCGGCAAATTCCCGCAGGGCATCGAAGCGCCGGCCGGGATCGAAATCGTTCAGCTGCCGCCGCTCGGCATGAACGGCGACAACCGGCTCTACAGCCAGGACAGCCGGTACGGCGTCGCCGAGGCTATGCAACTTCGCCGCACGCGTATCCAAGCGGTTGCCGAGTCGTGCCGGCCGGAGGTCGTCATGGTCGAGCTGTTTCCGTTCGGCCGCAAGAAGTTTGCCGGCGAAATACTGGCCTTGCTGCGGGCCGCCCGGTCGCAAACCGTGCCGCCTTTGGTTGTTTGCAGCCTGCGCGACATCATGGTCAGCGCCCGCAAAGACCAATTGCGCCACGATAACCGCGCGCGCTGGCTGACCGACCGCTATTTCGATGCGGTGCTGGTACATTCAGACCCCCTGCTGGCAAGGCTGGAAGATTCCTTCGCGCCGGACAAGCCGTTAACGACGGCGGTTTATTACACCTGCTACGTTACGCCGCCCGCACTGTCGTTCGGTAACGATGGAGATCGGCAAGGGGTACTGGTGTCCGCCGGCGGTGGCCTGGTGGGGGGGGCGTTGTGCCAAGCAGCGGT
>JBNLFT010000072.1:0-12305 GCA_050305675.1 Methylococcaceae bacterium | reverse complement strand
AGGGTAAATGTCCGTTGATTGGCGAATTGTACCGTTGACAGCCCCCTACTGTCCCGGTAAAGTTGCCCGCCTCTGGGGATGCTAGGCATTCCCAGGGCTTGCCGAGGTGGTGAAATTGGTAGACACGCTAGCTTCAGGTGCTAGTGGGGGCAACCCCGTGGAGGTTCAAGTCCTCTCCTCGGCACCACGATCTAACCTTCCCTTAACAAATCGAAAAGCGCTCTTGCCTCTGTAAGCGGGTAAACGCCGAGCTATCGACATTGTCCACTACCATATTTGCTGTTGCTGCCTTAGCAAGCTATTACGTTGTGCACCGCAGACATAGTCAATCAACCCGGCGCTAGCGAGCGAGCGTTTGTAATACTCGTCGGTTTTCAACTCAAATCCGTTGGCACAAACGATTACAAGGAAGACCTTGCATATCGTCTTACCAGTTGTTATTTGATTCTCTCCGTTTATTCTAACCGACATATTAAAAATACCGGCCCGCTCCAATTGTCGGTTGCCTAAACGAACTGAGAACAACTCGATGTTCTGCTACTAAGTTTTTATCATTTCTGAAAAACACGAAGTTGATCACAGTTGCTGTGGATAACCCTGTGGACAAACGGTTTACGGCATGGCTCCGGCAAGCTTGCTCATTACCATTAGGTTAAATTGTCCGAATTTTAAGCAAGCCTTTTAAAAAAAATAACAATCAATAACTTATTCTTTACGGCCAGCTTGCGGAGCGATTCGTTGGCCGCTATCCTTGCAAGAAAACTTCATGCTCGTCGCGCTTGAACACCGCTGTGCATAAATATGTGATACGGCTCACACTTTGCAAATACCGCATTGAATTTTTTTTGACTTGTACTCGTACCAAACGGTAAGTATACCGGCAACAAACCGTTTCATCCGGAATCGCCGGCAAACGTGCGGCCGTTCCCCCGGCCCGCAGCCTCTTGCTCCGAACCCGACAGCTCCAATAAATCGACGACGTTCAGGCGGATCGCCAACCGGGTCAGTTCAATGTCGTTGGCGACGTTGAGTTTACGTTTGATCAGATAATGGCAGTTACAAACCGTCTTCGGACTGATATTCAACAATTGTGCGATGTCGTCGGTCGATCGAGCCTCGACCAGCAGGCGAAGAATCTCGAACTCGCGGGCCGTCAGCGTCTCAAGCGCCATCCGGTTGCCGCCGAGCTTTTCCAGCGCCAGTTGTTGAGCGATGTCGGCGCTGAGGAAGCGGCGACCGCCATGCACCTCGCGGATTGCCCTCAGCAAAACCTCCGGCGGACTGCTTTTGGTGACATAACCCAACGCGCCGGCGCGGGCCGATTGGACAGCAAAAGCCGGATTCTGATGCATCGTGAAAACGAGAATCCTCGCCTTGCGACTGCGCAGTACGATGCGGGCAATCAGTTCCAGCCCACCGCAACCGTTCAACGAAAGATCGGTCACCACCACGTCCGGTTGATGCTGTTGGTACAACCGATACGCCTGAACCGCGCTTTCGGCTTCCGCCACCACTGTCAGCCCAGCCTGCTTGGCGAACAACGTTTGATATCCGGCGCGAACGATCGCATGATCGTCGACCAGCAGAATTCGGATTGCCGCCGCCGTCATGAAACGGCTCCGGCAACGTTCCCGGCCGGCAACACGACGGTTACGATCAGACCGCGGTCCTTGCCGACTCCGAGCGTCAAGCCGCCCTGCAACGCATCGACTCGCTCACGAATACCGAGCAGCCCTATCCCGGAGCCCCCGATCGCCGGCGGTTCGGCCGCGACACCGTCATCGCGTACGGTCAAACGGACGCGGTTATCCTCCGCAACCAGAGTCACTTCGGCATTGCTTGCGGATGCGTGCTTGGCGACATTGGTCAAACACTCCTGAACGATCCGAAACAGGGCGGCGGCCAAAGGCTCCGGCAACCCGGCGCAATCGCCCCGCACCGTCAGTCGATACCGGGTCCTGCCGTCCCCGTGGGTATTCCAGCCGGCGATCAGACCGTTCAGGCCGGCGACCAGTCCGAGATCTTCGAGCTCGGCGGGCCGCAATCGCCCCAGCAGCCCCCGTACCCCAGCCATCATGTGCCGGCTGATGCTGCCGATTTGGCCGATTTCGGCAACCAGCTCCGGACATTGCTGTTCGGCCGTTTGCGAAATCGATGCCGTCACCGCATTGATCGCTGCCAGACATTGCCCGAATTCATCGTGCAATTCCCTGGCCAGCATCCGCCGTTCCTGCTCCTGCAACGTCATCAGCTTAACCGCTAGCCGTTGCCGCTGCCGAAGAAGCTGCTGTTGAGTGGCCGTCAACCGGTTGACGGCGGCGGTGATGCGCCGCCACTCCAGCAATTCGAAAGCCGGCAGGCGATACGATAATTCGCCGTTTTCGATCCGCTGCAGTCCCTTTACTATGTCCGTTGCCGGTCGCAACGCCGTATTTAGGGCCAGGAAAACCAATGCGGCAACCGCCGACACCGTCACCGCCGACAATCCGATCAGATCGAGTATATCGTCCCAGGCCCGGGCGATAGTCGTTTCCTCGCTCGGCGACACCGACAACGCGCCGTATACACGGCCATTTAACGATACAGGCCGGGTCGACTCGATACCGGGACCGAACAATACGCGGTATATCGCCTCGAAACTTTTAGGCCAACCGCGGCGCAACGGTTTCGCCCCGTTGCAAAGACTGTAGCCAGGCGCGCCGTCGAGCGGAACGAAACGGATACAGATCCCCGATACGCTCCCGGTTTGCTTCCACAGCGAAAAATCCGGAAACCGTTGCGCCCGCCCAAAGCCGGCCCGACTTTGCAGCAATTGCAGCTCCAACTGCTGCCCTAACGAATCGGCCACCTCCCGAGCCATCGCCTCGGCTCGCAGTTGGCTGCGCTGAAGTACGTAGGCGGAGGCAGCCAACAAACAGGCCAACGCCACCAAAACGATGCGAGACATTAAATACCGTTGTAAATTCATGACTAGCCGTAACGACAACGAACCGGAGTAGCCATTCTAAGAAGGAACCGGGCGGCTGAAAAGAGCGCGTCCTTTTCGCGGGCAAAATACCCGTCGTTCGCGGGAATGCTTCCGCTTACATTCGACTCCGTTTTTCGTAATCTTGGTCACGTCGAATCGGCCGCGATTCGGTCGCCACCCCACTACGACTCGGAGCAAACAATGTCAGAACCAGCACTTTACGACAACCAGATCGAATGGCAAACCTTGGAAGGTTTCGAACATTTGTACTATTCGATACTCGATATCGACGAACGCAACAAGATCATCGACGTGATTTTCAAATTCGCCGCCCGCCGGCAAATCGTATTGCACCGGCACAAGGCCCAAAACAATATGTTCGTTATCCAAGGAGAACACCGGTTGTATCGCACCGACGGCAGCCTGATGGACAGCAGACCGGCCGGCCGTTACACCTGCAGTCTTCCTACCGAGGAACCGCACCGCGAAGGCGGCGGCGATGAGGACGCCATCGTCTTGTTCAGCATTCGCGGCGACGAGTTGCTATACGAAATCCTGGACGACGACGGAAACGTCGCCGCCACGCTCGGCTGGCAGGACTTCCTGCACCTGCACCGAAATCAACTGCGTTAATGGCGCGGTAACCGAAAACCCGAGGCTGCAACGATGATACGACTGACCCTGTTATTGGTACTATTGGCGGCTGGCGGCGGAGCGCTGGCCGGTCCCCGTATTGCGATATTGGACTTCGAATTGAGCGACCTGACGCCGCTCCCCAATACCCCGGAAGAAAGGGAACGCACCGCTTCCCTCCGGCCGTTGCTGGAGCGGGCGCTGCGCTACCGGAGCGATTATCGGATTATTAACATCGCGGCCACGGAGCAGGCCGCCGCCAACGCAAGCTTCGGCTATTTGTTCCGTCATCACGATCTGGCCGCCGTTTTGGGCCGGCGTCATGGCGCTGAGTGGGTGCTCGTCGGCAGGCACAGCAAACCCAGCTTCTTGTTTTCTTATCTGATGGTGCATTTGATTCGGGTAACCGACCGGGCACTGGTGGCTGACTATGCGGTCGAGCTGAAGGGAAACCACGAAAAGGTAAGCCGGCGAGGGATAAAATCGCTGGCCCGTCAAATCAATGACGATATAGAAAAACTTCAAACGATTCCCGATGTCAACCCTACGCCCTAACTCCGCTGCTGCGATGCGAGAAATCAGGCAAGAAACTTATCCTTGGCCTTGGCCAGTTCCACCTGGCGTTTGATCTCTTTTTGCCGATGCCGGTAAGGCAACAGCACGAAATAGACCGCCAAACCCAACAGCAGCCAAAATTTTATTCGAAAAGCGAGCTCCAGCTGGCTAAGCATGACGGGATGATGCATTAGATAGAGATTGAGCGAGTCGAAGATGTCCACGGCACGAGCCCCGTTTCCGCAAGAAAATAGATTCGATCGTATTTTTGGACAAAAATTCATTGAACCACGAAGAAGTCGTCCGATCGGCTTTCACATAACCGTAACAAAGCGCTTGCCGTATTTGTTTAAAATAAGCCGATTCACCACTGCGGAACGGAAAATAATGGCCGGCAAATCAATCCTGGAACGATTACCGGAACTCAGGCAAATCGAAGCCATCATTCAACGGGATCATCGAGAATACCTTTCGACGCAAATTCTTTGTCATGTGCCCTACCAAAACGACTCGCTGCCGGTTTACGGCCTGACCCTGGGCGGACGCGGGGAAAATCTACCGAGCATCACCTATGTCGGCGGTATCCACGGCTTGGAACGTATCGGTACGCAAGTGGTGCTGGCATTTCTGGAAACGTTGCTCGAGCGGCTGCATTGGGATCTGACCTTTACCGACATTCTGCAGCGGGTTCGGATTAATGTGTTGCCGTTGGTCAATCCGGTCGGCATGCTCAATCATACCCGGGCCAACGGCCATGGCGTGGACCTGATGCGCAACGCTCCGATCGACAGCGAGGAACCAACCGTCTGGCTGGGCGGCGGTCATCGCATCTCGCCGTTGCTGCCGTGGTTCAGAGGACTGGCCGACGAGCCGATGCAAGTGGAAGCCGAAGCCTTGTGCGCCTATATCCGCCGCGAAGTCATTCCATCGCCGTTCAGCCTGGTACTCGATTGCCATTCCGGATTCGGTTTTCATAATCAGCTTTGGTTTCCTTATGCGAAAAGCCGGATCGAGCCGATCAAACACCTCGGCGAGGTCTTTTTCTTGCGCAAACTGTTCACCCACACCTATCCTTATCAGAATTACCGTTTCGAACCGCAATCGCAGCACTACCTGACCCATGGCGATTTATGGGATTACCTGTATCTGCAATCGCTGGACAGTCGAAACATTTTCCTGCCGTTGACGCTGGAAATGGGCTCTTGGCGTTGGATACGAAAAAACCCGCTGCAGATTCGCAATTCGCTGGGTTTTTTCCACCCGATCAAACCGCACCGGATCAATCGCGTGCTGCGCGGCCATTTGGTGTTGATGGAATTTCTGCTGCACGCCACTCTGTCCTACCGCAAGTGGCTGAACGCCAGCCATACCCGCGACATGGAACGGCAAGCCCTGGAGCTTTGGTATTCCGATGCAAAACGTTGAGTCCCTGGTTCTGATCCGCGGCATGCTCCGCGAAGCCCGCCATTGGAGCGATTTTCCCGGCATCCTGCAAACGCGGTTTCCCGATGCCGACATAATGACCCCCGATCTGCCCGGCAACGGCCGTTTGTGCGGCCTGACCAGTCCCGACACGATATCGTCGATGACCGACGCCCTACGCCGGCAAACCGCAGGCAAACGGGATTTGGATTTGGTCGCGATTTCGATGGGCGGGATGGTCGCGCTCGACTGGATGAGCCGTTTTCCCGAGGACGTTCGCTCCGCCGTTTTGATCAACACCAGCGCGCGTCCGCTGTCGCCTTTTTACCGCCGCCTGCGCTGGCGGATCTATCCGCTGATAATAAAAATGCTTTGCCTCCGCGCATCTCAGCGCGAACGGGACATCTTAACGCTGACTTCTAACCGTCACCGGCAAAACGACGAGTTACTGCAAAGCTGGCGGCAGTGGCAGCGGCAATGTCCGGTGTCGCCGGCCAGCGCTCGCCGTCAGTTAGCGGCGGCGGCAAGATTCCGCCTCCCCGCCAAACCGACCCAGCCGATATTGGTCGTTTCCAGTAGCGCCGACCGCCTGGTCGATCATCGCTGCAGTTTGCAACTGCGTGAACTGTGGCAAACGGATTACCGCCAGCACATGAGCGCCGGGCACGATCTTCCCCTGGACGATCCGATCTGGCTGGCCGACGAGATAAAGCATTGGGTCGAGGCCGTCGTCGTCGGCCGGCGGCCTTCACATTCCTGACATATTCGCCGCTTACAATTCCGGCTCATAAACCAGAGAACGGAAACAACGCCATGATCGACGCCGAGAAAATCCTCCGCGAAACCTATCCCGATCTTAAAATCGGCAAAGACAGCAAACTGATGTTGAAAGTGGTCAAGAAGCTGCTGCACGAAGACGATTTCAACAAAGTGATCGCGAACAATCAACATCTGCGGGGATTTGCCTTTCTCGACAAATTGCTCGACCATTTTCAGTTCAGCTATCAGGTCAGCCCGGAGTCCTACAATAATGTCCCGTCCGAAGGTCGCCTGCTGATCGTTGCCAACCACCCTATCGGTACGCTGGACGGACTGGCATTGGTCAAGCTGGTGCGCTCGGTACGTCCCGACGTGCGGATCGTCGCCAATCAGGTGTTGTCGCACATGGAACCGTTGCAATCGATCTTTTTGCCGGTGAACGTGTTGGCCGCCAACAAATCGCACAAGCAGGCCTATAAGGCGATGCTGGAAGCGTTGCAAAACGAGGAAGCGGTCATTATGTTTCCGGCCGGCGAAGTGTCGCGCATCACGCCCAAAGGGGTGCGCGACGGCAAATGGAAAACCGGCTTTGTCAAACTGGCGAAGAAGGCCGAATGCCCGGTGTTGCCGGTCCATATCAAGGCCGGCAATTCGGCGTTGTTTTACGCCGCGTCGACGCTCTACAAGCCGATGGGCACGCTGTTGCTGGTGCAGGAAATGTTCAACAAACGGCAACGCGAACTCAAATTCAGAGTCGGCGCTCCGGTGCCATACCGCGCCTTTGCCGATAGCGCGGAATCGAACAAACAACTGAGCCAACGCTTCCGCAAGCACGTCACGCGCCTCGGCAGGAAAGGCCGGAAGCCGTTATTCGACACCTTCACCGCGGTCGCCCACCCCAGCGACAGCAAGGCATTGAAAAAAGCCTTGTACCAATCCCGCCTGCTCGGCGAAACCAAGGACGGCAAAAAGATTTTTCTTTATCACTACCGGGACGACTGCCCGGTGATGCATGAAATCGCCCGTTTGCGCGAACTGACGTTCCGCAGCGTAGAGGAAGGTACCGGCCAAGCCATGGATCTGGACAAATATGACGTTTATTACAGCCACTTGGTGTTGTGGGACGACAACGATTTGGAAATCGTCGGCTCCTACCGCATCGGCGAAGGCCATAAAATCATGGCCGCGCTGGGCGTCGAGGGTTTCTATACCAACACGCTGTTCGACCTCAACAGCGATTTTCAAGCGTTGCTGCCGCACAGCATCGAACTCGGCCGCAGTTTCGTTCAGCCCCGGTATTGGGGACAACGCAGCCTGGATTACTTATGGTACGGCATCGGGGCCTATTTGCGCGAAAAGCCGCAAATCAAATACTTGTTCGGACCGGTCAGCATCAGCAACGCCTATCCGCAACCGGCCAAGGAAGTCATCATCGGTTTCTACCAAAAGCAGTTCGGCTCCGAACAACCATTGGCCAAGGCCAGAACACCGTTCGTCGTCTCCGCGCAAACCAAGGAATTCGCCGCATCCGAATTCAGCGCCGACTATAAAACCAGCTTCAAGATTCTGAACAGCGAGCTGAAGAAACTCGGCGTCAAGGTTCCGACCCTGTACAAGCAATACGTCGAATTATGCACCGACAAGGGCTGCCATTTCATCGACTTCAACATCGACCCCGATTTCAACAACTGCATCGACAGCCTGATCATGGTCGAGCTCGACAAGATCACCAACAAAAAAAGGCAACGCTATATCGAACGCGACTTGGCCGCCTGATTTCCCTCGCGCGGGCAACGCGTACCGCGCCCCTTGCTCGACCTTCTAGCCTGGATATTTCATGAAGGAAATGGAATTTCTGGAAACTCGAGCGAAGCAGGTTGGACAAACATCACGAATGCCATAGCCAGCTCTGGCTTGAGTGATTTTGTTCAAGATTCGAAGTCCGATTGTTCAGAAAACTATTCAGGCACAAACTGTACCCAATTAACATGAGCCATATGAAACCTAAGACATTGGCTTTAAATGCTTATTTCAAATAGTAAGGCCGCCTTTGTGAAATATCCGGGCTAGGCGGACAGTCCTGCTTTAAAACTGAACCAACGCGGCAATGCCGCCGTGGTCGCTGGGCCACAAGCCCAAACCGGCGGGACTGGTCTTGGCCGAAACCTTGGCGCCCAAAATACGCACTTGCTTTACCTTTGCCGGCTCGTCGCCACTGAAAATCATGTCGATCCGCTCCGTCAACAGGCTATGCCGGTTTAGCAAGTCTTCCGCCTGGCAACAACTGTAGCCGGTTAGCGCACCCGGCCTTAGCGCCCATACATCGTAGAATCCCCCTTCGACGAACTGGTGATACGGGGTGACGACGCCGTCCTCGAAGGGTTGTGGGAATAAGCCAGGGATATCGGCTTGGTCGGGCGACGAATTCATATCACCCAGCACGATCAACGATGCGTCCGCCGGGGTGGTTAAGGCCAGCGTCCCCAACAATTCGTATGCCTGAGCCGCCTGGAAAAAGGTAAACGCCGGGTCACCGACATCCTCGCCCTTCACCTCCAGATGGGTATTCACAATGCGGTAAACCCGTTCGCGGACAGCGGCATCGACGATAACGAAACTGCGCCTGATCGGAATCTCGACACCCAGCACGGCGACCGAGGCCAACGTTTGATAGTTGCAACCGTCCGCCGACGGCGTGCCACACAAGACGACCTTGGAAACCGCCACATCCCGGCGTGACAGGATCACGTCCCGATCGAGGGCGATCAGAAACGCGTCGGCCCCGTTGATGTTAAACGGCAGTCCGGGGAACGGCATCCCGGGTACGGTTATCGCGCTTAAATCGAGATTTTCGGCGATCGCGGCAACCCGATAATCGGCGCCCAGCTCATCCAGCGCTTCACGGGTCAATTGGAGTTGGTCGACGAATGCGCGGGCGATGGCGGGGTCGTGACAGCCGATTTCCCATTCCGGCGGATAAAAATCGACGCACTGCAAACTCCACACTTCCTGCAAACCGACTATCTCCGCCCCGCGCTTGGCGATCAACTCCGCCTGCTCTCGGACTCTCTCGACCGTATTAGCGGCTGCCGTTCGCACCAATACTTCGACCAGACCGTCATTGAATGCGACCGGATCCGGCGCATTAAGCACGGGGGTCAGGTCCGCACCGAGATATTGGTTGAAGCTGACGACGTCGATTTCGTCCGCCGCAGCGGCTTGGCGAACGGCAACCAACAAACACACGGAACAGATAAAGCGAGTCCAACGTTTCATCGGATTTCTCCTAGCAGGTTATGTTGCGACACGATACACCGGGCTATCGGCAAAATAGACTATACGCCGATTGGCTAACCTTACCCTGACTTCGTTAAGCCGCACTTAAAACGATCGCTTCCATCCTCGCCGAATCGCACAACTTAGGGAGCGCTGTTTTATCGTACTGCGAAGACAACGCCAAACCCCTGATCGTCGTAACCGATCTCTCCTACTATACTGATGACAGGACAAACCGAACGCAGCGTAGCCCATCACGATATAATGTCTTCCAGCCGCCACGTTTGATCCCAAAATACGTGATGAAAACCGGCAAACAAGGTCCGACTTAACGGGCATTCATCGGGGTTGGTAACAAAAATTCCCGGTTCCCGACCAAACCGCCATTTGCGGGGCGATCCGCTGTCGAAGGGCTCTTGCACGACGCTGTCGGCAACAGAAAGCGGCTTTCGTTCGACGTTGCTCAACTTGCCGAAATTCGAAATGTTGTCGAACGAAAGACGACAAAAAGTTCTTGCTTAGGAGTTTCGATGGATAATCAACAACAGACGTTAGCGGAATTTATCAAGGCCGTGGCTTTCGCCGCCGAAAAGCATCGACATCAAAGGCGCAAGGATGCGGCGGCCTCTCCCTACATCAACCACCCGATCGGTTTGGCCAACGTTTTGTGCCATGAAGGCGGCATTACCGATGTCGACGTGTTATGCGCGGCCGTGCTGCACGATACGATCGAGGATACCGAAACCACGGCGGCCGAGCTCGAAGCGGAATTCGGCCCGCGGATCGCCTCGGTGGTCTTGGAAGTGACGGACGACACCACGCTGAGACGGGCCGAGCGCAAGCAACGCCAAATCGACCACGCCCCGTATATTTCTTATCAAGCCAAATTGGTTAAGCTGGCCGACAAGATCTGCAATCTGCGCGATGTGCTCGGTGCGCCGCCGACCGGTTGGCGGGCCGAGCGCAAGCGGGAATATTTCGAATGGGCCAAAAATGTGATCGACGGATTACGCGGTGCCCACCCGGTGTTGGAAGCCGTCTTCGACGACTTGTACGCACGCCAGCACGAGCTCGATTGACGGCGTTCCGAATAGCCGCTGTGCACAATGTCGGTGCAGCCGGGTTGCAGTTCCTACAAGTTTGCCGAGAATCGACAAGGCGTCTTCACCAAGTAACGCAAGCCATTGATTTAACTTGCGAACAACGATTTGTACAAATTGTAATCAAACTGACACAAAGGCTGAAAAAACACTGCTTTGGGCGGCTTAGCAACGCTTTATGCACAGAGTTATCCACAGCTTCTGTGCATAGCTAGTTTTTCCCTCGTCCCGCTAATGACTTAGCTATAGTACTGAGAAAATGAGTTAGCTTTTATGGTTAAGTCGGCTACCGACCGGATACGGTTGGTTAGTGCCCCACTTGCGGCGAGAGCCCTACCGTATCCGGTTTCCGGTCGATTCGGCAAAGGCCGAACCTACTCCTTGGATTGTCGGCGCAAGGTTACGGAGAGGCCGGTCCGGAACCTTACCGAACCGATCACCGCAGCAAGTGACTTTGTTCGGGCGTCCAGGCACCGCTTCGGCCGTTCCTTAACCGATAATCCCTTAAGCCTTGGGCATTTGCAGCAGTTTTTCGACCACCTTGTCGCCGAACTCGGCGGTGTTGATCATCGTCACGCCACTGCCGGGCTTGGACAAATCGGCGGTGGAATAACCGTCCGCGAACACGCCTTGCATCGCCGCCCAGAGGTTTTTCGCTTCGGCGCCCATATCGAAGCTGTTTTCCAACATCATCGCCACCGATCCGATCATCGAATACGGATTGGCGATATTTTTCCCGGCGATATCCGGGGCGGAACCGTGCGACGGCTCGTAATAGGCTTTTTCCGGCCCGATACAGGCCGACGGCATCAGGCCCAACGACCCCAAAATACCGCCGCCCTGGTCGCTCAAGATGTCGCCGAACATGTTTTCCATCACCATGACGTCGAATTGGGTCGGCTTCAGGCACAGAGCGGTTGCCGCAGCGTCCACCAGGAAATTAACCACTTCGACATCCGGATATTCTTCGGCCACCTCTTCCATGATTTCGTTCCACAACACGCTCGATTTCAGCACGTTGCTCTTATGGATGTTGTGCAGCAATTTGCGGCGTTTTCTGGCCAGTTTGAACGCCTGGTGCATGATGCGCCGTATTTGCAGCTCATCGTATTCCAGGGTTTCTCGAACGTATCGCAACCCTTGCTCGTTGACGCCCATTTCCTTGTCGCCGAAATACAGGCCGCCGACCAATTCGCGCACCATGATCAGGTCGATGCCTTCACCGATTATTTCGGGTTTAAGCGGCGAGAAATGCGCCAGCGACTTCGGTAAAAAAACCGGCCGGAAGTTGGCGTAGGTATTGTAGCGACGACGCAACGGCAACAAGGCGCCGCGCTCTGGTTGTTTGTCGACCGGGATTTTTTTCGATTCCTCGTGGCTCAAACCGATCGTACCTTTCAGGATAGCATCGGCCCGGTCACAAATTTCGATTGTCTCTTGCGGAAACGCATCTCCGGTTTCGAAGTACGCGCAAGCGCCGAACAGAGCCGGCAGCAATTCGAACTCGACATCGTTGCGCTGTTCGATGGCTTTCAATACCTTGATGGCTTCCTTGGTGATTTCGGGGCCTATGCCGTCGCCGGCCAATATTG
>JBNLFT010000071.1:0-12488 GCA_050305675.1 Methylococcaceae bacterium | reverse complement strand
AGGATCCACAGCGCCGACAGATTGGTGCCCAACGCCAGCAACCAGGTAACGACCAGATGTTGCCCTTTGCCGAGCCGGTCCCAGCCGAAGAAAAACAGGCCGACAAAGGTCGATTCCAGGAAAAAGGCCATCAACCCTTCGATCGCCAGCGGCGCGCCGAATATATCGCCGACATAATGGGAGAAATAAGACCAGTTCATGCCGAACTGAAACTCCATCGTCAGACCGGTCGCTACCCCGAGCGCGAAGTTGATGCCAAACAACTTACCCCAAAATTGGGTCATGTCCTTGTAAATTTGCCGGCCGGTCATCACGTACGTGGATTCCATGATCGCCAACAAAAAGGATAACCCCAACGTCAACGGCACGAACAGAAAATGGTACATGGAGGTGATGGCGAATTGCCATCGTGATAACTCGACCACGCCTTCCGAAATCATAACCTACCCCTTCCAAAAAAGATCAACCCAGCGAAACCTTACGGTTCTATACCGCGTTATAACCGCCCGCGGCTAATAATAGTTTAAATGCGATAAGACACCGCAGCCACAAATATTAGAGTTTAATTATATATGGCAACAATTTATTTTCCAGGGTTTTTTCCGGCTGAGCCGAAAAAAAAAGGCGCTTCGGTTAGCCGGCCGATTCCGCGAGCGAATCAGCAAACACGTCTCGGCGGGAACAGGCAACGGAAACAACTGCCTTTGCCCGGTTCGCTGCGAACTTCCAACTTGGCGTCGTGCCTGACCAAAACGTGTTTGACGATGGCCAAACCCAAACCGGTACCGTTGATCTTGCGGCTGCGATTGACGTCGACGCGATAAAAGCGTTCGGTGATTCGGGGTATGTGGTTGGCGGCGATGCCCTCGCCCTGGTCTTCGACTTCGAGACAGGCGCCGCCATCGGGTGAGAGGTTCCAGCGCACTTTGACGGCGCTGTCTTCCGGAGAATATTTCAACGCGTTAATCACCAGGTTACTGAACGCGCTACGCAATTCTTGAGGATCGCCCAGCAGGTTTTTGTCGCAGCCGAACACCAGTTCGATTCGCCTCGCCGAACTTTCGATGACGTCCCCTTCGCGGCAAATCTGGCTCAGCAATTGCGGCACGTCGACGCAATCGAAATGTTTTTCCCTTGTCTCGAGACGGGTCAACAGCAACAAGTCGTCGATCAGAAACTGCATGCGCTCGGTTTGTTCGTGCATTTGCTGGAACGAGCGGGCATAGGCGGAAACGCCGCTGTCCATTTCCTGCAGGGTTTCCAGATACCCCTTCAGTACCGTCAACGGCGTGCGCAATTCATGGGAAACATTGGCGACAAAATCCTTGCGCATGCGCTCCATGTTTTTCAATTGGGTAATATCCTGGGCGATCAGCAATCTCAAGCCCACTCCGTAGGGAACGATGGTTATCTGCAAATAAATGTTTTCGTTGACCGGCGAGGTGATACTGATCTTCTGGGTATAGTCGTTTTCCCGCAAATATTGACTGAACAGCGGGGAGCGGATCAGGTTGGGGATGCGTTGCCCCCTGTCGGTCTTTTTTAGCCCCAAGACTTCCCGGGCGGCCTTATTGATCCATTCGATCTCGGCATGCTTTCCCAGCACCACCGCAGCATCGGGCAGGGCGTTGGTCGACCGGCGGAACTGGTCGATCATCTTTCTGAGTTTCTTTTTCCGGCGTTTCTCGTTCTTCTTGATCTTATACAGATGAAAATAGATATCCTCCCAGATACCTTTGGCCTTCAAGTTGTCGCCTACGCCTCCCATCCGCAGCCAACGCTCGAACTCGTTGATTTTCCAAGTTTGCCGAAGCAGCAAAAACACCGAGAGCGCCAACACGATTTCGGTGAAATGGCCGACGAATGCGCTGACTATGGTCGCCGCGAACAGCAGCAGCAAGACGATATGGATTTCCCTCCACCACCAGCGCCCCATGCCGCACCTAACCGGCTACGGAAAAACGGTAACCGAATCCGCGCACCGTTTGCACCAGGTCTTCGCAGCCGTATTCGGCGAGAATTTTACGCAACCGCCTGATGTGCACATCGACGGTCCGTTCCTCGATATAGACGCTGCGTCCCCAGACCTGGTCCAACAACTGGGTGCGGCTGTAAACCTTATCGGGGTTCAACATGAAAAAATGCATCAATCTGAATTCGGTCGGACTGACGTCCAACGTCTTGCCCTCGATCGTCAACCGGTGCTGCTCGGTGTCGAGGACCAGACTGCCGAGCGCGATCTGGCGATTTTCGGCGCTTTTGCCGCTTCTGCGCATCACCGCCTTGATCCTGGCGATCAGCTCCTTGGGCGAAAACGGCTTGGTGACGTAATCGTCGGCGCCTATCTCCAATCCTCTGACCTTGTCTTCCTCCTCGCCGCGTGCGGTCAATAGGATAATCGGCAAATCCTTGTAGCCTTCGTCCTTTTTCAGCCGCCGCGCCAGCTCGACGCCGCTGATGCCGGGCAGCATCCAATCCAGGAGCAGCAGATCGGGAACATCTTCCGCCAAACTCTGTTGCGCTTGCTCGGCGCTTCCCACCGCCGAGACGGCAAAGTCCGATTGTTCGAGGATCATGGTCAGCATTTCCCTGATGGCCTCTTCATCCTCGACAACCAGAACATTCAATTTCGTCATAATTCACTTGTTAGTAACTTCGAAATTTTTCAATCTAGCAGCGCAATATTACCCCTTTATGACAAAAATGTATAAGCGGAACGCGCACGGCAACCGCGCATGGCGCCCGGCGCGCTGCCGTTTCAGCGCGCTTTCAAAGGAGTGGCTCAACTATCCGGCAAACACCAAGTGCCCGTCCCCGACATCCACGTTGATCTCGTCGCCGGCGGCGAAACGGCCGGACAGTATCTCGTTGGCCAACGGGTTTTCCAATTGATGCTGGATCGCCCTTTTCAGCGGCCGGGCTCCGTATACCGGATCGAAGCCTGCTTCCCCCAGCAAATCTAGCGCTCGATCCGATATCGTCAACTTGATGTCGCGCTCCTGCAGGCGGGATCGCAAATAATCGAGCTGCACCTTGGCGATCGCGCGTATCTGCTCGTGCCCCAGCGGATGAAACACCACCGCCTCATCGACCCGGTTGATGAATTCGGGGCGGAAATGGGTGGCGATAATCTCCATTACCGCCGCTTTCATCGCCGCATAGTTCTCTTCGCCGGCAAGCTCCTGAATCCGCGCCGACCCCAGGTTGGAGGTCATGACGATAACGGTGTTTCGGAAATCGACGGTCCGGCCGTGGCCGTCGGTCAACCGGCCGTCGTCCAAGACCTGTAACAACACATTGAACACGTCCGGATGCGCTTTTTCGATCTCGTCCAACAGGATCACCGAATACGGTTTGCGGCGCACCGCTTCGGTCAGATAACCGCCCTCCTCGTAACCGACATAGCCGGGAGGCGCCCCGATCAAGCGGGCCACCGAGTGCTTTTCCATGAATTCGGACATGTCGATCCGCACCATCGACTCTTCGGTGTCGAATAGGAACTCGGCCAGCGCTTTGCATAATTCGGTCTTGCCGACCCCGGTCGGCCCCAGAAACATGAACGAGCCGTTGGGACGGTTGGGGTCGGCAAGCCCTGCGCGGGAGCGCCGAATCGCGTTGCTAACCGCCTTCAACGCCTCCTCCTGGCCGATCACGCGCTTACTCAGCTGCTGTTCCATATGCAGCAGTTTTTCCTTCTCGCCTTCCATCATCTTCGACACCGGTATGCCGGTCCATTTCGATACGACCTCGGCGATTTCCTCGTCCGTCACTTTGTTACGCAACAGACGCATATCCTGCATTTCCGCCTGCGACGCCAAATCCAGCTGTTTTTCCAACGTCGGTATCGTGGAGTATTTCAATTCCGACATCCGCGTCAGATCGCCGGCGCGGGCGGCCTGCTCCAGATCGAGCCGGGCCTGCTCCAGCTTTTCCTTGACTGTCGCCGAACCCTGAACGGCGGCTTTCTCCGCCTTCCAGATCTCTTCCAGGTCGGAAAATTCCTTCTCCAGGTTATTGATCTCGCCCTCCAAAATTTCCAATCGCTTTAACGACGCCGCATCGTTTTCGTTCTTCAGCGCCTCGCGCTCGATTTTTAGCTGAATCAGCTTGCGGTCGAGCTTATCCATCGCTTCCGGCTTGGAATCGATTTCCATGCGGATGCGGCTGGCCGCCTCGTCGACCAAATCGATCGCCTTGTCCGGCAACTGGCGGTCGGTGATATAGCGATGCGACAACGACGCCGCGGCAACTATGGCCGGATCGGTGATGTCGACCCCGTGGTGCACTTCGTAACGCTCCTTCAGTCCGCGGAGGATGGCGATGGTATCCTCGACGTTCGGTTCGTCAACCAGTACCTTTTGGAATCGGCGCTCCAAGGCCGCATCCTTCTCGATGTACTGGCGATACTCGTCCAACGTGGTTGCACCGACGCAATGCAATTCGCCACGCGCCAGCGCCGGCTTCAGCATGTTGCCGGCATCCATCGCGCCTTCCGCCTTGCCGGCGCCGACCATGGTATGCAATTCGTCGATGAACAGGATGATATGGCCTTCCTGTTTGGCGATGTCGTTCAACACCGCTTTCAAACGTTCCTCGAATTCGCCCCGATATTTGGCGCCGGCGATCAGGCCGGCCATGTCCAACGCCAACAATTGTTTGCCTTTGATGCCTTCAGGCACTTCGCCGTTGACGATCCGTTGCGCGAGACCCTCGACGATCGCGGTTTTACCCACGCCGGGCTCGCCGATCAAGACCGGGTTGTTCTTGGTACGGCGCTGCAACACCTGTATGGTGCGCCGGATTTCGTCGTCGCGGCCGATCACCGGATCCAGTTTGCCCTGCTCGGCCCGCTCGGTCAGGTTGATCGTATACTTCTTCAGCGCCTGCCGTTGATCCTCGGCATTGGGGTCGTCGACCGCCTGTCCGCCGCGAATATTGTCGACGGCCTTTTCCAGCATCTCTTTGCTGATTCCCTGGCGCTTGAACAAATTTTGCAGGAAACCGCTGGTTTCGCAGGCTGCCAGTAGGAACAGCTCGCTAGAGATATAGGCATCCTTGCGTTTCTGTGCCAGCTTGTCGGTCAGGTTCAGCATGCGCGACAGTTCGTTGGACAGCTGCACATCGCCGCCGGTACCGCTTACCGTCGGCAGCCGAGCCAGTTCCTGATGGATCTCTCCGCGCAAGGCGTTGACGTTGGCCCCGGCCTGAGTCAGCAACGGCGAGATACTTCCTCCTTCCTGATCTAGCAACGCGCTCATCACGTGTACCGGTTCGATAAATTGATGATCCTTACCCAGTGCCAGACTCTGCGCATCCGCCAGCGCCTGCTGAAATTTACTGGTTAATTTATCCATTCGCATTGTGCGTACCTCATGAAATGTAATGTTATGACTGAACATGGGGCGGCGCGGATTGATTTTCAAGCAGCGCCATCGCGAAGTGCCGAGGCGGGCATAACGTTCCGAGCCTAAGGCGCGAGTCGATGGGAGGATAGTTGGCGGCGAATTCAGCCCATTCAAACCGGCGAAAGCCCCCGCAGAGCGGGCCGCGCCTTTGTCGCGTTAGACAGAATTGCCTCGTCGTCTCGGCGCTACCGGCGGATTACCGAATTAGTCGCCAAGCGTTCTTAGGAAAATCCAATTTTTGTCCGCGGCCAATAGCATTCCCCGACAAATCGCAGTACAATAGCCCGCGATCAGATAGCAGATGTTGAATTATCTTGCCTTAGACCACCACGGGAGTTGAGACTGCCTACTCAACCGCACCCAGCGGCCGTACCGCAAGTGTTTTCGGGTTCTCAATATTGTCGTTCTGTGCAGATATCGTTTTACTTTGTAAGGAGTTTTCCAAATGGCAACAGGTACCGTAAAGTGGTTTAACAACACCAAAGGTTTTGGATTTATCGAGCCGTCTGAAGGTAACGAGGACGTCTTCGTTCATCATTCGGTGATTTTAGGTGAAGGTTTCAAAACCCTGTCGCCCGGCCAAGCAGTTGTATTCGATATCGAATCCGGTCCCAAAGGTTTGACGGCAGCAAACGTTCAGCCGCAATAAGCGCCGATTTTTTGCCGGCAATAAGGCTCTTGACCGGCAAGAGCCTTTTTTATGTGCGGTATTTTTAGCCGCCGCACATAGTTAATTCATGCTTACCTCGGCCGACCGCCGAAGTTGCCGGCAGAAGGCACTGCGTAGAAATGTCGCCGGCGAGAGCGATCTTGCGACGGGGCTTCATACCTCGCGGCCGCCTTCGCTTTCTTCGCCCTCCTCCCTGGCCAAACGGGCCAGCTCGGTATATTGCTTGCGCAACACCGTTAACTCTCGTTCCTCCAATTCTTCCAGATCCAGCAAGGAGTTATTGGCGCCGTCTATCGAACGGATCAATTCGTCGAGCTTTACCTGCAACGCTTCGGTGTCCCGGTTTTGCGTATGTTGAATCAGAAATACCATCAAAAAGGTAACGATCGTCGTTGCCGTATTGATGATCAATTGCCAGGTATCGCTGAAACCGAACAGCGGCCCGGTAATCACCCAGGAAAGAATTACCAATAACGCGATATTGAAAGCCAAAGGGCGACCGGACAAATGCGATGCCAGACGCGCAAAGCGATCGAAGCGGTTGTTCCAGTATTCGTTGTCCTTGGCCTTGCTAACCAACCAACAACCGATTTTTTTGGCCATTGCCAGGTAATCGTACTGTTTAATCATATTAAGATAATCGACTTTTTCACTCATGTTCGCACCCCAAGCTTATTGTTATATTGTGTTCCGGTGGACTTTTCGACTTCCCCAGCCGCTGTCAACTGCGCGATAGCGGCGTCCAATCGGGAAAAGTCGAAATAGCGCTCCAAGGCGTCGGCGATTCGGTCAATGCCTTGTTCCCGCAAACTCTCTAAATCTATCGTATTCTTCGGCCGACATCCAGCCCAGCTCAAAATCGCCAAGCTCGCTTGCGGCAAATCGAATAAGCCGTGCAGATATGTCCCCATCACCCGATCGTCCTCGGAACGGGCGCCGTCCGGGCGATTGGCCAGCGAAAATACCGGTCTGGCAGTATCGCCGCCCCGGGTTTCGCCGACGTGGATTTCATAGCCGGCCGCGGCACTGCCGTCGCCTAGGAAATAGCCGTCCACCCGCCTCAATTGTTTTTCCGGCAACAACGTCGTTTCGACATCCAACAAACCGAGACCGTCGCTCGAACCTGCGGCCCCTTCGACTCCCTGCGGGTCGTGGATCTTGTTGCCGAGCATCTGGTAACCGCCGCATATTCCCAGCACCTTGCCGCCATAGCGCAGGTGGCGCGCGATATAGGGCTGCCATCCCGCTGCCCGCAACCACTCCAAATCGTCGCGCACCGATTTGCTTCCGGGCAATATCAACAGATCGGCTCCGGATTGCGGCGGCTGCCGATGAAAGGCGACGCTAAGGCCGTCGTGCAGCAACAACGGATCGAAATCGGTATGATTGCTGATTCTGGGCAATAAAGGCACGCAGATATTAAACAGATCGTCGCCGGATCGCGGCTGCAGCTTACCTGCAAGCGAGTCCTCGGCTTCCAGAAAAAGGTCTTGCAGATAAGGCAATACCGCCAGCACCGGCTTGCCGGTTTTCCGCTCCAGCCAATCCAGACCGGGGCGCAACAATGCTATGTCGCCGCGAAATCGATTGATGACGAAACCGACGATCCGCCGCCGTTCGCTGGGCGACAACAGCTCCAAGGTGCCGACGATATGCGCGAACACGCCGCCCCGATCGATATCGGCGACCAAGATGACCGGGCAATCGACCGCCTCGGCGAATCCCATGTTGGCGATGTCGCCTTCGCGCAGATTGATTTCGGCCGGACTGCCGGCTCCCTCCACGACCAGTTTGTCGTAGCGATCCGTCAACCGGCGGTACGACGCCAACACCGCGCTTTTAGCCAGCTTTTTATAATCGTGATATTGCTTGGCGGACTGGTTGCTCAGCGCCTTGCCGTGCACGATCACCTGCGCCGTTTGGTCCGAATTCGGCTTCAGCAATACCGGATTCATATCGCTATGCGGCGGCAAGCCGCAGGCGGCCGCCTGCACCGCCTGAGCCCGGCCGATTTCTCCTCCGTCCGCGGTCACCGCGCTGTTGAGCGCCATGTTTTGCGGTTTAAAAGGGGCAACCGCAACACCGCGGCGCCGGTAATAGCGGCAGAGGGCCGTGACCAAGGCGCTTTTCCCGGCATCGGACGTGGTTCCCTGGACCATGATTGTGTTAGTTTGCATCGATTGTTCCGTAAACCCGGCTCAACCCGGATATTTCATAAAGCAGATGGTATTTGCGGAAAATCGGCCGAAGAAAGCTGGACAAACATCACGAATGCCATAGCAAACTCCCGCTTGGGCAATTTCGCTCAGGATCCGAGTCCGATTTTTCAAAAACACCATTCAGGCACAAACCGTACCCGATAAACATGCCCCCCTATTACCCCCAATGCCTTGGTTTTTAGTTAATATTTCAAGTGCCGAGGCCGCCTCTGTGAAATATCCGGGTTAAGGCATAGCAATTGAATTTAACCTCGGAATATGGCATTGTGCGTGTCCCGATCGAATCACGTACCTCATGACCCTATCGAGCAGCATTATTCTAGCGGTTCTGCTGGACTACTGGCTAGGAGAGCCGAGCAAGCACCACCCGCTGATAGCCTTCGGCAAACTGGCGGACTCGCTCGAACGGATTTTTCGGCGCGCGGAACACTCGCCCGAACGCCAGTTTTTTGCCGGCATGCTTGCACTTTGCGCGGCGCTACTGCCGTTCACCGTATGGTTGACCGTTTTGCCGCCTCATTCCCTGCTGGAGACGATTGTGGCGCCGCTGGTGCTGTATTTTTGCATCGCGGCCAACAGCCTGAAACGACACGCCGAGGCCGTCCTGCTGCACTTGCAGGATGAGGACTTACCGTCCGCGCGTCGGGCGCTGGCCTTGATCGTCAGCCGCGATACCGGGCAAATGAACGCCCGGCAGGTGCGTCAAGCCACCATCGAATCGGTACTCGAAAACGGCGCCGACGCCGTGTTCGCACCGTTGTTTTGGTTTGTATTGGCAGGACCTGCCGGCGCCCTGCTTTACCGTCTGAGCAATACGCTGGATGCGATGTGGGGTTATAAAACTGTGCGTTATCTTTACTTCGGCCGCGCCGCGGCGCGCTTCGACGATGCGTTGAACTGGCTGCCGGCCCGGCTGACGGCATTCAGCTATGCGTTGTTGGGCCAAACCCGCGTCGCGTTATCCTGCTGGAAGCGGCAAGCCCCGGAACTGGAGAGCCCCAACGCGGGGCCGGTCATGACCGCCGGCGCCGGCGCATTGAACGTAAATTTGGGCGGCCCCGCTTATTACCACGGCCGACTGAAAGACAAAATCCATTTCGGCACCGACCGCATTGCGGAAAACGGCGACATCGTCAACGCTACCAAGCTGATCGACAAGACGCTTTGCTGCTGGCTGGCCGTCATCGTGATCGGAGACGCCATTGCTTGAGCACGGCGGCCAATTACGCGCCGCGGCGAGGCTTTATCGCATCGACTTGCCCGACTGGATAGACCTCTCGACAGGCGTCAATCCCAACGGCTGGCCGGTTCCCCCCGTGCCCGCCGAATGTTGGCAACGTCTGCCGGAAACCGACGACGAGCTGTTGCCGGCGGCGCAAACCTATTATCGAGCCACCTCGATTCTGCCGGTCGCCGGTACCCAAGCAGCAATCCAAATGCTGCCGCGGCTGCGCGCTCGTTCCCGGGTCGGCGTGTTGCGGCCGGCTTATGCCGAACACGCCGCGAACTGGAAAAAAGCCGGACATCAGGTCGTCGAGCTCAGTCCGGACGAAATCGACGGCGCGGCGCCCGAGCTCGACGTGTTGGTGATCGTCAATCCCAACAACCCCACCGGTCTGGAGAACGACCGCGAACAACTCTTGAACTGGCACCATACGCTGCGACGGCGTCGCGGCTGGCTGCTCGTCGACGAAGCCTTCATCGACTGCCAGCCCGACAACAGCTTGGCCGACCACCCGGCCCAGGAGGGGCTGATCGTTCTGCGTTCGCTGGGCAAGTTTTTCGGTCTGGCCGGCCTGCGCAGCGGTTTCGTGATCGGCGAACCGGTGTTGCTGCGCCGGTTGCAGCAATCGCTCGGACCTTGGACGGTCAGCCACCCGGCGCGCTACGTTGCGGCCAGGGCGTTGCTGGATGTTAAGTGGCAGCAACGAACCCGGACCGAGTTGCCGCTACAAGCAACGCGACTGCGGCAGTTGTTGTCGAACTGCGGTCTGTCGCCGCACGGCGGCTGCTCCCTGTTCCAGTGGGCGCGAACGCCAAGGGCCGCGGACATTCATCATTTGCTGGCCAAGCAGGGTATTTTGACCCGAATGTTCAGCAGCCCCGTTAGCCTGCGCTTCGGCCTGCCCGGGAACGAGCGGCAATGGAATGCGCTGGAACGCGCCTTGTCCGCCCTGGGCCGGTGCGAGTGAGCGGCTTACGTTTAGTCGAATAAACTATTCGGCACAGTCGGGAACGGATCGGGTCAATATCCCTAATAGCCCGGATATTTCACAATGCCGGTCTTGATAGTTAAAATCGGCACTAAAAAACAAGGCGTTCAGTTCAATACAGGTCGTGTTTACCGGGTACGATTTATGCCCGAATGGTTTTTCGAAATATCCGAAGTAGCCGTCCGTCAAAGGTTGTTCAAAGCCCCTAACACCACGATACCCGCTTGGAATCCCAACCGAATTAAACGCGTCACTTGCCACCGACTATCATGAAAGCCGCGATACGAAAGCAAAACCTGGCCGATGAATTTTATACAGAGGAGCGCTGCTATATCACCGAGCTTTCCAACAGCAGCGATGATGCGGAAGCATCGGTCGCCCGAGCCCGGGTAGAACCCGGAGTGACGACCCGCTGGCACCGGCTGAGGGAAACTGCGGAACGCTATGTCGTTTTGAGCGGCAGCGGCCTGGTCGAAGTCGGCGACCTGCCGGCGCGCCGAGTCTCGGCCGGCGATGTCGTGCTAATACCGCCGATGTGCCGGCAACGCATCGGCAATATCGGCAACGAGGATTTGATTTTTCTGGCCATCTGCACGCCAAGATTCCGCGATGAGCTCTATGAAGATTTGGAAAACCGACCAATCTGAGGAATACCGGTTTAACCGATATTTCGGCCTAGCCCGGATATTTCATGAAGGGAATGGAATTTCTGGAAAATCGGGCAGAGAAGGTTGGACAAACATCACGAATGCCATAGCCAGCTCTGGCTTGAGTGATTTTGTTCAAGATTCGAAGTCCGATTGTTCAGAAAACAATTCAGGCGCAAACTGTACCCGATAAATATGAGTCATATCAAACCTAAGCCATTGGCTTTAAATTCTTATTTCAAATAGTAAGGCCGCCTTTGTGAGATATCCGGGCTAGATTGGCAGCGCGACCAAGGTCAATTCAGCAGGGACTCGATTTCCCGCCACAGCGCCCGATAGGCCTCCGTTGAGCGGCTTTTCCCGACGAAACCGCCCAGCGGCTTGCGCTCAGGGCCCATGCGTTCGATATCGCTGGCGTACGGTATCACCGCCTGCAGCAATTCCGGATATTGTTCCGCCAAATGCTCCATGATCTCGCGATGCATTTTTTTTCGGCGGTCCGCCATCGAAAAAAAAGGCATCAGCACCACCCGTTCCAGCCCATTGTCTTTAATGAATTTTTTCAGTTGTTGCAGGGTTCTGATCGACAAGGTGGTCGGTATGATGGGCGACAACAGCACATCGGCCGCTTCGAACACCGCCTCCGACAGCAACGAAATATTGGGAGGACAATCGAGAAAAATATAATCGTATTCCTTGGCCAGCGGCTTCAACAACTTGTGCAATCTTCGCGTCGGCTTTTTGTGTGCGTCGAGCACCAGATCCAGATTGCGGAAAGAAAAATCGGACGGCAACAAGTCCAGGTTGTCGAAATCGGTGCCTTTGATCAGGCCATCCAGCTCGCGGGTTCCGGCGATCACGTCGCGGCCGCCGCCTTTGACCTTGGGTTTGATACGGAAGTAGTAAGAACTGGCGCCTTGCGGGTCGAGATCCCACAACAGCGTGTTATATCCCTTTTCGGCAACCAAATACGCCAGGTTCACCGCGGTCGACGTTTTGCCGACTCCACCTTTGATGTTGTATGCGGCAATAATGGTCAACACTGCCCCCCTTCGGCGCCGAACAGCCCGGCGAAGGCGGTTCGATTTTCCGTCTGCTGAAATTGTGCAAAACGCCCGGAGAATTCCTCGCGCGCCCGGTTGCGCTGTCGTTGCAGATTCTGCACCAGGACGCCCATGGCGATATAGGTATCGACCGGCACTTGTTCGGCCATCATTTCCTCGCTGAATTTTTTCAAAGTTTTCTCCTGCACTTCATAATCCTGAAAATCGCCCAAGATATTTTGAAAATTCTTCAACTCCTTGATCAAGCCATTGATCTGCGCTTCCGGATAA
>JBNLFT010000070.1:0-12662 GCA_050305675.1 Methylococcaceae bacterium | reverse complement strand
GAATGCGCAAGAGCATCTGCCGAACTCGGCGCGCAAATCGTCGGTGTTCACACCGGTCTGGACGCGCAGGCGGCCGGCCAAACACCGTTTGCCGACTTGAGCGAAATTGCCGGCCTTGGCTTGGACGTTCGTGTTTCCGTCGCTGGCGGAATCAAACAGTCTACTGTACAAAGCGTCGTCGAAGCCGGCGCAAGCATCATTGTCGTCGGTGCCGCTATCTATGGTGCGCCGTCTCCTGCCGAAGCCGCCCGTGAAATTCGCGAACTGGTTGATGCAGCAGCGGTGTAAGCCATGCATAAGCAATTAGTCGTAGATAAAATTAGCGGTATTCTGGAAGCGACCGACGATTCATATTCGGATAAATTGACGCGGATACTTGATGGCGCGTCGCGTATTTTTATTTCGGGAGCCGGTCGTTCGAAGCTGGTAGGCAACTTTTTTGCTATGCGTTTAATGCACGGTGGCTACGACGTGAGTGTCGTGGGCGAAATCGTCACGCCGAGCATCAAAGCTGGTGATTTGTTGATCATTATTTCCGGTTCCGGTGAAACGGAACAGCTGATTGCATTCACTAAGAAAGCGAAAGAAATTGGCGCCAAAATCGTTCTGATTTCCGCTAAGAGTGACTCAACTATCGGCGATCTGGCCGATTCCGTGTTGCAAATTGGTAAGGCTGACCAATATGCTAAAGTGAAAGGCATGCCAATGGGTACGGTTTTTGAACTGTCTACCCTGTTCTTCCTGGAAGCGACAATTTCTCATATCATTCATGAGAAAGGCATCGAGGAAGAGGTTATGCGCAGCAGACACGCTAACCTGGAATAATGCCGAAAAAACGGGCGGTTCACCGCCCGTTTCGCTTGCCACCGAATCACCGATCGTACGTTGTTACGATTCCTCAACAGAATTCATAGTTAACATACAAGATTAAGGAGAAGAATATGCCTTCGCGCCGAGAATTAGCGAACGCTATACGCGTTTTGAGCATGGATGCAGTTCAGAAAGCGAACTCAGGCCACCCGGGTGCGCCTATGGGAATGGCGGATATCGCCGAGGTGTTGTGGAACGACCATCTTAACCACAATCCGACTAATCCTAGCTGGGCCGACCGCGACCGTTTTATCTTGTCGAATGGCCACGGCTCGATGCTGATTTATTCATTGTTGCACTTGACCGGCTACGACCTGCCGATGGAAGAGTTGAAAACCTTCCGTCAGTTGCACTCAAAGTGTCCCGGGCACCCTGAATACGGTTATGCGCCGGGTGTCGAAACCACGACCGGTCCACTAGGCCAAGGTATTACCAACGCGGTTGGTTTCGCGATGGCCGAAAAATTGATGGCGCATCAGTTCAATCGCCCTGGTCATGACATTGTCAATCACAAAACCTATGTGTTCATGGGCGACGGTTGTTTGATGGAAGGCGTTTCCCACGAAGCATGTTCACTGGCAGGTACTTGGGGATTGGGAAATCTGATCGCGTTTTGGGACGATAACAATATCTCGATCGACGGCCACATCGACGGTTGGTACACCGACGATACGGTAAAACGTTTCGAAGCTTATGGTTGGCACGTACAGTCCGTGGACGGGCACGACCCGGATGCGATCAATGCGGCGATCGAAGCGGCGAAACAAGAATCCGAGCGTCCTTCGCTGATTTGCTGCAAAACCATCATCGGATACGGTTCGCCGAATAAAAGCGGCAGTCACGATTGCCACGGTGCGGCGTTGGGTGAGGAGGAAGTCGCACTGACCCGTAAGGAATTGGGCTGGACCTACGATCCGTTCGTAATTCCGGACGAAATCTACGCCGGTTGGGACGGTAAAGCCAAAGGTGCCGATGCCGAAGCGGCTTGGAATGCGAAATTCGCAGCCTATGAAGCCGAATATCCCGAATTGGCGGCGGAATTCAAACGTCGTATGGCGGGCGAATTGCCGGCAAATTGGAAGGAAGCGACGGACGCGCTGATTGCCGAAACCAACGCCAAACAAGAAAAATTGGCGACTCGTCAAGCCTCGCAAAAAGCGATCGCCGGATTGGCTCCTGTACTGCCCGAATATTTAGGTGGTTCAGCGGACTTGACCGGTTCCAACTTGACGAGCTGCGGCAGTTTCAAACATGTTAGCGGTAAAGAAATGGGTAACTACATTTCTTACGGCGTTCGTGAGTTCGGCATGTACGCAATCATGAACGGTATGGCGCTGCATGGCGGTTTGTTGCCGTACGGCGGTACCTTCCACATGTTCTCCGATTACGCAAAGAGCGCGATTCGGATGGCCGCTCTGATGAAAATCCGCACCATTGCGGTGTTAACGCACGATTCCATCGGACAAGGCGAAGATGGCCCAACCCATCAACCGATCGAAAACACGTCTGCGATGCGCTACATTCCGAATCTGGATGTTTGGCGTCCGGCAGATTCAACTGAAACCACCGTCGCCTGGGTAGCAGCCGTTGAGCGTACAAACGGTCCGACCAGTTTGGTACTTACTCGTCAAGGCGTACCGTTCCTGGAGCGTACGCCCGAGCAAATTGCTGCGATTCGCAAAGGTGCATACGTTTTGGCCGACGTTGACGGAACCCCGGATGTCGTCTTGATTGGGACGGGTTCTGAAGTCAGCTTGGCGTTGGATGCCAAAGAAGCGCTAGCCGCGGAAGGCATCAAGGCGCGCGTCGTATCAATGCCGTCGACTCAGGTTTTTGATCGTCAGGATCAGGCCTATAAGGACAGTGTGTTAACTCCGGGCGTCAAACGGGTGGCAATCGAAGCCGGCGTTACCGATTACTGGCGGAAATATGTCGGCCTGGAAGGCGGTGTAGTCGGCATCGATACCTTCGGCGAATCTGCGCCGGGCGGTGTGTTGATGAAACACTTCGGCTTTACCGTCGAGAATGTAGTTAACAACGTAAAAGCGGTTCTTTAAGCGAAAGTTATTACCGTTTGAGCGGAAATTTGCATTCCATTTAGCGATGAGACCCCTTATACTAGTCGGACTCTGTTGAGTCTTTCCGGAGGGGTCTCTTCCGCTTTTAATGACGCATAGGTGAACATGGTGAATAAAAATAATTTTTTAAAAGGTGTTTTGGCGGCGATGGTGCTGACCAGCCCGCTGGCTGGCGCCGCAACACAATATCCGGCCTCCGACTTTAAACCGAAGGTTCTGTACAGCGATACCGATTACAAGCATAGCCAGTCTGCTCCGGCGGCGACCGCTGCAAAAAAAGCCGATCCGCGTTACCCGGCGGCTGATTTCCAACCGAAAGTCCTGTATAAAGACTCCGGATACAAACATAAAGCCGATGCGGTGTCTGCCGCGCCGAAGGCAAGCAGTTCAACCGGCGGTACTGAGGCGCAACCGGCAGCAGAGGGAGCAAAAGAAGGTTCCGATAACACGATGCTGATCGGTTTGATCGTCCTGGCAGCGGTAGGTTTTTATTTCCTGAAAGGCAAAAAGGGCGCAGCGACACAAGCGTCCAGTGCGAGACCGGCCTCGAGAAGGGCGGCTCCCGTATACCGTGGCGAAGCAGGCGGTTTGACCGGCGTTGCCAAATACCTGGCCGGCAAGGAAGTTAAAGTGACCGGCGTCGCCAAGTATTTGGAAAGCAAAGAACAAACGGCCCCTGCGACCGGCGTAGCCAAGTACATGGCGAAGCAGGCTGTTGCCGCGCGTCAGGCTGCTGCCGAAAGAGTCACGGGCGTAGAAAAATACTTACGCAACAAAGGTTAATTTACCTTTTTCGCTGGAGTCTTAGGGAAAAGACTCCAGGCCCCGAGTCCATCGGGCGTAAAACTATAAAAATAATAAGGACGTTTTGTTTGTATATGACAGCTTCCTGAACGCCTCCGAAACGCGCTGGATGAACCGAACGTCCCAGCAAGCGTTCTGGCTGATTAATAATAATGTTAGTGTGATTTAAAAGTCATATCTGGGATATCAGCTGGAGTCAATGATTTTCCCATCTTCAGAACAATTCTAGGTTTTTAGAATTGCGTTTATCACCTACCGCTCCCAATAAATAACGCCGTCGTCTCTTTGGATTGAGTTCTGAGAAACGGCATAAAAGTTTTCAATCAAACAAAAGGTACCATTATCATGGCAAAAAATTTACTTGAACAACTGAGTGAAATGACTGTGGTTGTGGCTGACACTGGTGATATCGAAGCGATCGAAACGTTTAAACCACGTGATGCAACAACCAACCCTTCGCTGATTACTGCAGCAGCGCAAATGCCGCAATATCAGGGTATCGTCGATGATACGCTGAAAGCAGCCAGAGCGTCGCTGGGAGCGGATGCTTCGGCTTCCGACGTGGCATCGTTGGCGTTCGATCGTTTGGCCGTATCATTCGGTCTGAAAATCCTGGAAATCATTCCCGGCCGTGTATCGACCGAGGTCGACGCCAGATTGTCTTACGACACCGATGCGACCATCGCCAAAGCCCGTGAAATCATTGCCCAGTATGACGCGCACGGCATTTCTAAAGATCGTATCTTGATCAAAATCGCTTCCACTTGGGAAGGAATCAAAGCGGCCGAAGTTCTGGAAAAAGAGGGCATTCACTGCAACCTGACTTTGTTGTTCGGCATGCACCAAGCAATCGCTTGCGCCGAAGGCGGTATCACGCTGATTTCACCGTTCGTCGGTCGTATTTTGGACTGGTACAAAAAGGATACCGGCCGCGATTCCTATCCGGCGGCGGAAGACCCAGGCGTGTTGTCCGTGACATCCGTTTATAACTATTACAAAAAATTCGGTTATAAAACCGAGGTCATGGGAGCGAGCTTCCGTAACCTTGGTGAAATCACCGAACTGGCCGGTTGCGACCTGTTGACGATCGCTCCGGCGTTGTTGGCCGAGCTGCAGTCGAGCGAAGGCGAATTGCCACGCAAACTGTCGCCCGAAGCGGCGATGTCTCAGGACATAGAGAAGATCTCTATCGATAAGGACACTTTCGACAAAATGCATGCGGAAAACCGTATGGCGACCGACAAGTTGTCCGAAGGTATCGACGGGTTCGCGAAAGCGCTGGAAACCCTGGAGAAATTGCTGGCCGATCGCTTGACCGAGTTAGAAGCCTAAAACGATCGTTGGCAAGCCGACTCGCCAACGATTCGGCTTTGCCCGGGAAACACACTTTGTTTAGTCAAGCACCGCTCTTGAATATTCTTTAAGAGCGGTGTTACTTTTTAAATCAGGACCCATTCAATGGCACAAAAAATTTCCGACATCGTTAAGCCGGGTGTTGTCACCGGTGAAGACGTACAAAAAGTTTTCGAATTCTGCAAGCAAAACAAATGCGCATTGCCGGCGGTAAACTGCATCAGCACCGACACCATCAATTCGGTGCTGGAAGCGGCCGCGAAGGCGAAGTCTCCGGTCATCATCCAATTCTCCAACGGCGGTGCGGCGTTTTTTGCGGGAAAAGGTTTGCCGGTGGAAGGTCAACGCAGTTCAATTTTGGGCGCTATCTCCGGGGCAAAGCATGTGCACAACATGGCCGAGCATTACGGAGTGCCGGTGATATTACATACCGATCACGCGGCCAAGAAGTTGCTGCCATGGATCGACGGTCTGTTGGATGCGGGCGAAAATCACTTCGCGGAAACCGGTAAGCCGCTGTTCAGCTCTCACATGCTGGATCTGTCCGAAGAAAGCCTGGAGGAAAACATCGCGACCTGTGCGAAGTATCTGGAACGCATGTCGAAAATGGACATGACGCTGGAGATCGAGCTGGGCTGCACCGGTGGCGAGGAAGACGGCGTCGACAACACCGGAATGGATCACTCCATGCTTTACACGCAACCGGAAGACGTCGCTTACGCCTACGAACAACTGAGTAAAGTCAGCCATCGATTCACGATTGCGGCATCGTTCGGTAACGTACACGGTGTTTACAAGCCCGGTAACGTTAAACTGACGCCGACAATCCTGAGAGATTCCCAGCTCTACGTTTCCGAAAAGTTCGGTTTGCCTGAAAATTCGTTGAATTTCGTGTTCCACGGCGGCTCCGGTTCTTCGGCCGAGGAAATCGAGGAATCGATTAGCTACGGCGTTATCAAGATGAATATCGACACCGATACTCAGTGGGCGACCTGGGAAGGCGTCATGAATTTTTATAAGGAAAACGAAGGCTATCTGCAAGGCCAGATCGGCAACCCCGAAGGCGACGACAAGCCGAACAAAAAATACTACGACCCTCGCGTTTGGCAACGCGCCGGACAGGTCGGTATGGTCAAGCGTTTAGAGCAGACTTTCCAAGACCTGAACGCGGTCGATATTCTGTAAAACAACGTTATCGACGACCGGTTATCGGAATCCGCGGCTTGTTCCCGTTGGTTTCGAGATTGGCGGCAGCAGGGATGCCGCCATCAAGGTAGGCGGCAAGGGATTCCAGGCCGTAACTTGAAGCGTGACAGGAAATCTGCGCTAGGCTCGAAGCCAGATTCTGTAATGTAATGGTTGTAAAGCGTAACGGGAAGACCGATTCGTCGATGACGAATCGGTCTTTTTATTTGGCGAAAAGAACGGCTCGATCGTTAGCCTACGTTTTTTTGATTTCGGTGCCGGTAACGCGTTCGCAACCCATTCGTTTCGCCGTCATTGGGTAGCGGATCGAGCCTGTCTCGCGGACTTACTGCCTGTTGCTACAGGTGTGAGCGCAGCACACTGTGGCATAGCTCATACTACAGACCAGACTTCGTTTGTTCGGATCGGCGGACCCTCCCGCCGACGGTGCCGTAACCGGTCTCCGGCGGGATTTCACCGAGCCGAACTGCCGAGCGAACTCCGAACGGTGTTTCGGCCACTTCGCTATCGGCGGTCCCTATAGCTTCGCTTTAACCAACTGGTAAATGTCCTCGCTGGCAGCCTCGGCACCATCGAGGATTAGCGCGAGCTCCGCCAACTTGGCGTCGGCGAACTCGCGGTCTTTCATGCCGGCGGCATTGATATAAACATTCAGTGCGGCACTTTTCAATCCGGCGTAGCCCGCCATGACTGCGACACCGGCATCGCTGATTACTCCCAGATTCCCTTTTTCGGCGGCGCTGCGGCTCAGTTCGATTGCTTCGGCGCATGCCTTGGCGCAAGCCAAAGGAACCTCGGTGGCTTCTTTCAAAACGGCCTGTATCTTTTCGCTGCGTTCGGCCTTTTGCTGATCGCTTTCTTTCGGCAGCGCATAGCAGGCCATCAGTTTGTCGAAAACATCGACATCGGCCTTGATCATATCCGTCAGTCGGGCGCGCAGTCCTTCCGATTTTTCCAATAGGGCGCGCATTTCGTCTTCCACTTCGGCATATTTCGGTTTGCCGATGGTCAGATTGCAAACCATGCTGGTTAAGGCGGCCGATTGCGCGCCCAACACTGCGGCGGCGCTGCCTCCGCCGGGCGTCGGCGCTTTACTGGCCAGCGCGTCGAGGAACAGGGCTATCGATTGGTCTTTGATTTCGCTCATGTCGTTACTATCCAATGCTAAGATTAAGTTTCCCGGCGCCAAGTGGTTTTCCCGCCGGGAGCATCTTCCAACACGATGCCTTGCGCCTTCAGTTGGTCTCGGATTTGGTCGGCCTTGCTCCAGTCCTTGTTTTGCTTGGCCGTGGCACGTTCATCGATCAAACCGTTGATTTCCTGTTCCGACAAGCCGTCTTCGTTAGCGCCGCCTTTTAAAAAAGCATCGGGATTGTCCTGCAAAATCCCCAGGATCGAAGCCAGAGACTTCAGCGTGAAGCTTAGGGAGCGGGCTCTTTTCGGGTCGGCTTTCGATTTGTTCAGTTCGCGGGCCAGGTCGAACAACACTGCAATCGCTTCCGGGGTATTAAAATCGTCGTTCATGGCTTGTTCGAAATCGGCCTTATAACCATTATCGACCGCTGCGTTCTCGACTTCCGTGCCCCGTAAGGCCGTGTACAAACGTGTCAGCGCCGCACCGGCTTCGTCCAGGTGTTCGTCGGAATAATTCAACGGACTGCGGTAATGGCTGGTCAGTATGAAGAAACGAATGATTTCCGGACGATATTGTTTCAACACCTCGCGAACGGTGAAGAAGTTGCCCAGCGACTTGGACATTTTCTCCTCGTTGACCCTGACGAATCCGTTATGCATCCACAGATTGACGAACTTCTCGCCGGTTGCGCCCTCGGATTGCGCGATCTCGTTTTCGTGATGCGGAAATTGCAGATCCATGCCGCCACCGTGGATGTCGAAATGGTTGCCGAGGCAACAGGTCGACATGGCCGAACATTCGATATGCCAACCCGGGCGACCGCGGCCCCAGGGAGAATCCCAGTAAGGTTCGCCCGGCTTGGCCATCTTCCACAGCGCGAAATCCAACGGGTCGCGTTTGGCCGAGTCGACTTCGACACGTTCGCCGGCCTGCAAATCGGCGATGTTTTTGCCGGAGAGGTGGCCGTAGTTTTCGAATTTGGCGACCGAATAGAACACGTCGCCGTTTTCCCCGACATACGCCAAGCCGTTGTCGATCAGCTGGGCGATCATTTCGACGATTTTGCCCATCGACTGGGTCGCTTTCGGTTCCATGTCCGGCGGCAATACCGAAAGAGCCCGTTCGTCTTCGTGCATTGCGTCGATGAAGCGTTCGGTCAAGCGTCCGAAATCCTCGCCGTTTTCGTTAGCCCGCGTGATGATCTTGTCGTCGATATCGGTGACATTGCGTACGTATGTCAGGTCGTAACCGAGATATCTGAAATATCGTGCGACCGTGTCGAAAACGACCATCACCCGGGCGTGGCCGATATGGCAGTAATCGTAAACCGTCATGCCGCAAACATACATCCCCACTTTGCCGGGGACTCTGGGGGTAAAGGTTTCTTTGCTTCGTGTTAAGGTGTTATAGATTTTCAGCATCGTGGCGATAGAAATTTGGCGGATTTAACCGAAACGATAAAAAACCGAGCAATTTACCAAGTTTTGGACTTCTCTTTCAAGGAAAAAACCAATAAAATCGTTATTTTGCATCGCGTACGGGAAAACCATGTCCAGGATCATTTTTTCTTTGATGCTGCTTATCTTACCAACTCTTTCATTCGCAACGGAAAATAAAATGTCGGATAGTCAAACAAAAGTTAAGTTAACCACCACGATGGGCGATATCGTGATCGAATTAAACGCCGAAAAAGCGCCGATTTCGGCGGAAAACTTTTTGACCTACGTGCGCGACGGATTTTACGACGGAACCATATTTCATCGCGTCATTCCTGGTTTCATGGCTCAAGGCGGCGGTTTCGACAGCGAATTCAATCAAAAGGAAACACGCGAGGCGATCAAAAACGAAGCCGACAACGGCTTGACCAACGATCGCGGCACCATCGCCATGGCGCGCACGCCGCATCCGGATTCTGCAACCGCCCAGTTCTTTATCAATTACAAAGACAACGGCTTTTTGAACTATTCCAGTCCGACACCCAACGGTTGGGGCTATGCCGTCTTCGGAAAAGTCGTCGAAGGCATGGACGTGGTCGATGAGATGGCCGGCGTGCCGACCGGTAACCACGGGATGCATCAGGATGTGCCGAAGACCGCCATCGTGATCGAAAAAGCCATCGTGCTGGAATAACTTCCCTCCACTTTCGACAGGAGGTCGGCCGCAACGCCGGTCCTCCTGTCCCGCCGATAGCGATAGCCTTGGAACAGGAAATCATTTTCATCTCCGACCTGCATATCTCGCTGGAAAAAAAAGAGATTACCCGTCGATTTTTAACCTTTTTGGAGCATCGGGCCGCCCGCGCCAAAGCGGTTTACATATTAGGGGACTTGTTCGATGCCTGGATAGGCGACGACGACAATACGCCGCCGAACAAGGCAATCAAACAACGGTTGAAACGATTGAGCGCTAGCGGCACCTCGGTGTTCTTGCAACTTGGAAACCGCGACTTTTTGCTCGGCAAGCGCTTTGCCGAGGAGACGGGGGTCATATTGTTGGACGATTATCATGTCATCGACCTGTTCGGCGTCAAGACTTTGTTGACTCATGGCGATTTGCTATGCAGCGACGACATCGCCTACCAGGCATTCAGGCTCAAGTCGCGTACGCCGGAATGGATCGCCAACGTGTTGTCGAAACCGCTGCTGCTCCGGTTGTTGGCGGCGCGTTGGTACCGTTTCCGCAGCCATTTTCACAAGCGTAAGAAATCGCAGGAAATCATGGACGTCAACCAACAAACCGTCGTCGAGGTAATGCGTCGGCATGGGTGTCTGCGGTTGATACACGGTCATACCCATCGGCCCCGAGTTCACGACTTTTCGATCGATGGCCGGCCGGCACAACGTTTTGTGCTGGCGGACTGGAAGAAAAGATCCGCCGAGTTGCTCAGTTGGAGCCGGGACGGATTCACTATTGAAAAATTGGCCGACTAAACCACCGATCCGACCAACCAGGACGGTTAGGATTTCATGTGCCGTCCTTCATTGTTCGCTATCGGAAACCTTAATCACAATATTGACCCGGCGGTTTTTCCGCCGGCCTTGCTCGCTGGCGTTGTCGGCGATCGGTTTGGTATCGGCATAGGTGATCGCCCGCATTCGGTTGGCGTCGATTTGTTGCGACGCCAGGAAGTGCAGCACGCTGGTGGCACGCGCAGCGCCCAGTTCCCAGTTCGACGGAAAGCGGGCGGTTTGGATCGGCCGGTCGTCGGTATGTCCTTCAATATAGATCAAGCCCTTGGCCTGTTTCAGCAACGGCGTCAGCTTGGTCAGCAGCTGGCGCCCGGATTCGGTCAAGGTCGCCGCCGAAGATTGGTACAGAATATTGTCTTGAATCTCCAATTGGGCGTAACCCAGTGTGATCGTCATGTTGATGCTGTCGCTCAGCCCCAGCTGCTCCAACTGGCGGTCCAATTGCTGTTGCAAGTCCGCTTCCGCTGCACCGCCTTCCGTTGCGGTGCCGCGTTCGGCGGGCGGAATCGCTTCCTCCGTTTCCCGCTCCGCTTCCGGTGCTTCCTCGGCGCTGGCCGGCATTACCGGTTGGTCGCGATCGGTCGTATTTAACGCGGGGCGTTCGCTTGCGGACGGCGCGGCGGAAGCGGCCGCCGATTCCTCATCTTCCGTATCCTGTTCCGGTTGAATCAATTGCTCGGCGACGACCGCGTCAACCGATTGCTCGGGGGCGGTAGTCGTCAACGTCGGCTGGTCTGTTGCTGTCGGTGCCGGCTCGGAGAGGCCGGGGAGGGCGGCTTGTATTTCCGGAGCCGCAGGGATCGGCTCGGGTTTCGTCGCCACCGGTTTGCGGCTTTTCGGTTTTGCGGTAACCGCCACGGTCGGTTGTCCGGTCGAGTCCGGGACAGGCTCGAAGCTACTGAGGGATATCAATGTCACCACCAGCATGACGATCAGGACGAACACGTCGATATAGGTCAGCAACCAGTTCGGCGGGTGGCGTCGGTCGCTCAGGCTGAGCAGCTCGTCGATGGTTCGCGACGATTCGAGGCGGGTAAAGGACTGCCTATTCATGCAGCGGTCGCTTGTCCGGTTTTTCCTTCAGTTCGTCGTCATAATGAGCGATGAAAGAACTTAACGTCTCGCGGACGAACGACGGCGTGCGGCGCTCGGCAATCAGGATGATGCCTTCCATGATCATGCTCATGATCATGATGCGTTGCTCGGTACGCCTTTCGAGTTTGATCGCGATCGGGTTGAACACCAAATTCGCCAGCATCAGACCGTAGAAAGTCGTCGTCAGGGCGATGGCCATATTGGCGGTGATCGAGCTGATATTCTTGATTTCGATGATTTGCAGCATGTTGATCAGACCGACCAGGGTGCCCAGCATGCCGAAGGCCGGAGCGAATGCCGCCATGCTGTGGAAGATGCTGGATTCCGCCCTTTCCTTGGCGCGCAGGCGGGAAATACGCCACTTCAACAGCGCCAGTATATCGTCGAGCGGGGTATTGTCGACGATCAATTGAAAACTGGTTTTCAAATACGGGTTGGTGATTTTGTCGATGACGTTTTCGACCGCGATGGTGTCGCGATTGAACCACATTCGAGCGACGGCGGCGATTTCATCGGCTTCCTGTTGGGGATTCAGGCTTTCTTGCAGGAACACCAGTTTGATCGATTTGACGGCCCGCTTGACGTCGTGCAAAGGATAACTGAGCAGGGCGGCAGCGATTGTACCGACCAATACGATCGTTAAGCCCGGTAGGTTGATGAAGGTGTTCGGATCGTCGGCGGCGTAGTAAATGATGAAAAACAGCAGCGCCAGGCTCAACAACAGTCCCAACGCCGTCGAATAGTTGATCGCCGGTTGTCGTGAGAAGACGTTAGGGAGCCAGTTACGAGTGTTCATCGAAAAATCATAGCATAACTTTTGTTATAAAATGGGTTATGATTAAGCTCTCGGATTAGCGCTTACTAATTCGCTTAAAATGGCTGTATGATGACGAGTGTCCCTAGGAAATCCTTGGGCTGGTGCCGGAAACAGTCCGTTTCTCGATTTGATCAGACTATTAAACTTATCTTGAAGTGGATTTTATGATTAAAGTTTTACTTGTTGATGATCATGAATTGGTCAGAACCGGTGTCGAGGCGTTGCTGAATGCGGTAGAGGATATTTCCGTCGTAGCCGTGTGCGGAACCGGCGAGGAAGCTTTGGATGCGGTCGAAAGCCATAAGCCGGATATCCTCATGATGGATATCCAGATG
>JBNLFT010000069.1:0-12753 GCA_050305675.1 Methylococcaceae bacterium | reverse complement strand
GATTGACCCAGGATCCGAACAGCAAATTGCCTTACGTGTTCCCGGTTCTCGCCGCATTCGGCGGCTTGATGTTGCTGGCGCACTCCCACGTCGGTTTCCAGCCGAAAACCGCCTTTTTGATTCAGGTCGGCCACACGCTAATGGGACTGTTTGCCCTCATCCTGTCCTGCGGCCGCTGGCTGGAACTGAAGCTCGACTCGCCGGGCAAGGACATTGCCGGCTTTATCTCGGTCTTCGCCCTCTTTCAGATAGGCGTCGTCCTGCTGTTCTATCGTGAACCCTTGTATTGATTATGAACCAGACACAAGATTATCCGCTGCTCAAGGACATCACCCTGCCGGCGGATTTACGCAAGCTGGACAAGAAGCAGTTGCCGGCAGTGGCGAAGGAACTGCGGGAGTTTCTGACCCACACGGTCAGTCTGTCCGGCGGCCATTTCTCGGCCGGGCTCGGCACGGTCGAGCTGACCGTGGCCCTGCACTATGTCTTCGACACCCCGCACGACCAGCTGGTCTGGGATGTCGGCCACCAGGCCTATCCGCATAAGATTCTGACCGGGCGCAAGGAGCGCATGCCGACCATTCGCACCTACGGCGGGGTGTCGGCGTTCCCGAAACGCGCGGAAAGCGAATACGACGCCTTCGGGGTCGGCCATTCCAGCACCTCGATCAGCGCCGCCCTCGGCATGGCGATCGCCGCCCAGCTGCGCGGCGAGGACAAGAAGATGGTGGCCATCATCGGCGACGGCAGCATCACCGGCGGCATGGCCTACGAGGCGATGAACCATGCCGGCGACGTCAACGCCGATCTGCTGGTGATCCTGAACGACAACGACATGTCGATCTCGCCCAATGTCGGGGCGATGAACAATTACCTGACCAAGGTGCTGTCGAGCAAGTTGTATTCGTCGGTGCGCGAGGAAAGCAAGAAGGTGTTGAGCGGAATGCCCAGCGTCTGGGAGCTGGCGCGCAAGACCGAGGAGCATGTCAAGGGCATGATCGTCCCGGGTACCTTGTTCGAGGAGCTGGGATTCAATTACATCGGCCCGATCGACGGTCACGACCTGGACATGCTGGTGTCGACGCTGGAGAACATCAAGAGCCTGAAGGGGCCGGTGTTTTTGCATGTGGTGACCAAGAAGGGCAAGGGTTATGCCCCGGCCGAGAAGGATCCTTTGGCCTATCACGGCGTGCCGGCCTTCGACCCGAGCAAGGATTGTTTGCCGAAGGCGGCGCCGTCGCCGCATCCGACCTACACCCAGGTGTTCGGGCAATGGCTGTGCGACATGGCGGAACAGGACGAGCGCTTGCTCGGCATCACGCCGGCGATGCGCGAGGGCTCTGGACTGGTCGAGTTTTCGCAGCGCTTTCCGAAGCGCTATTTCGACGTCGCCATCGCCGAGCAGCACGCGGTGACGCTGGCCGCCGGCCAGGCCTGCGAGGGCGCCAAGCCGGTGGTGGCGATTTACTCCACCTTTCTGCAACGGGCCTACGATCAGTTGATCCACGACGTCGCGCTGCAGAACCTGGACGTGTTGTTCGCCTTGGACCGCGCCGGGCTGGTGGGTCCGGACGGACCGACCCATGCCGGCAGCTTCGACCACAGTTTCCTGCGTTGCATCCCCAACATGCTGGTCATGGCGGCCTCCGACGAGAACGAGTGCCGGCAGATGCTGACAACCGGTTTCCATTACCAAGGACCGGCCTCGGTGCGTTATCCGCGCGGCAAGGGCCCTGGGGTCGCGGTCGACTCCGAGCTGACTCCCTTGCCGATCGGCAAGGGCGAGATCCGGCACCGGGGCGAACGGGTGGCGATCCTGGCCTGGGGCGCGCCGCTGGCGGCCGCGCTGGAGGCCGGCAAGCAGCTGGGGGCGACGGTCGCCAACATGCGCTTCGTCAAGCCGCTGGACGAGGCGCTGGTTTTGGAATTGGCGAACAGCCACGAGGTCTTGGTCACGGTCGAGGAAAACGTCGTTGCCGGCGGGGCCGGCAGTGCGGTCAACGAATTCCTGCAGGCGCAGCGGATTCGGCTGCCGGTCTTGAACATCGGCCTGCCCGACGAGTTCGTCGAACAGGGCGGACGCGAGGAGTTGCTCGGCCTGATCGGACTCGACGCCCAAGGCATCATCGCCAAAATCCAGGCCTATTGCGGCTAAGGTTTAACGGAGCAGGACTTTTGATCGCTTGCCCCGTTTGCTTAACATCGATTTTAGCTCGCCCGATTCACCGTCCGACCGCGGCCGCGTCTCGGCTAACGCATTGCTGCACTAGAGTCTATAAAAACCACTATGGAACGATTAAGAAATAAAATTCGCGACATTCCCGATTTTCCCCAGCCCGGTATTATCTTTAAAGATATCACTCCGCTGGTCAGAGACCCGGCGGCATTGAGACTTGCCGTCCATCAGTTGCTGCATCCTTTTCTGGGCCGCAATATCACTGTCGTTGCCGGAATGGAAGCAAGGGGATTTATTTTCGGCTCGCTGGTCGCATGGGAGCTGGGCATTCCCTTTGTACCGCTGCGAAAGCCGGGAAAGCTTCCTTACGACGTGCAAAGCGTTTCCTACGACCTGGAATACGGCTCCGCGTCGTTGGAAGCGCACATCGATGCATTCGACGCCGACGACCAAGTGCTATTGGTCGACGATCTTCTGGCGACCGGCGGTACGGCGAAAGCCAGTTGTGAACTGGTGGAAAAACTCGGCGCCCAGGTGGCCGCCTGCGCTTTTGTAGTCGAGCTGGACTTCCTGGATGGCCGTAAAACTCTCGGTGATTACGAAGTGCACTCGTTACTGCACTATTGATTCGAGCGAGCGATCTAGGGGCAAAAAAAAGCCCCTGTTAAGGGGCTTTGTGCGAAATACCTGAAACATCAGATATTAAAACTTTGTTACTTCCTTTCCAGACGATCCAGTTTCTCAGCCGCCTCGGCGAAAGAACGCGAAGCATCGTCGAAGGATTCGACCGCACTGTCGAATGATCCCGATGCTCGATCAAACTCTTGGGTATCGGCGCTCAACTTTAAACTATAGCCGCTCGCTTCCGCCAATTCTTCTTCCGCGCCGCCGTTAACAAGCTTTTGCCCGGTTGCAGCGTCCGAATTCTCGACTTTGTCCGTCGTTTCTTCCAATTGACTGGAGTCGCCGTTTCCTTCTTCTTCATCGTCATAAAATTCCTCTTCCAAGTCCAGGGTATCTTCGGTGATTTCCGTTTGACCGTCCGAGACTAAATGGCGGCGATACTGCAAAAAGGATTCGCGGGTGAATACGTACGGGTCCAGTGCCGCCTCATCGATGAATTTCAACGCACCTTCGGCGTTGGCACGGGAGTTCAACATGGAAACCAATTGTACCGGTAACCCGACGTAGGTAGTCGGATTGGCCGCAGTGTCGAACACGCTGCCCGGAATCCCTCGCGACGTGGTAGGTCCCAGCACCGGCAGCACCAGATAAGGCCCCTCAGGAACACCCCATACCGCAAGTGTTTGATCGAAATCCTCTTCATGCTTTTCCAATCCCATTTCGGTGGCGACGTCGAAGAGTCCCAACAACCCCACGGTGCTGTTTACCGTAAACCGACCGGTATCCTCCATCCCTTGCTGAAGCTTACCCTGCATGACATCGTTCAGGACCACGTTAATATCTTTTAGATTGCTGAAAAAATTAGCAATACCGGTTTGTACAAACTGGGGTGTGACCCATAAATAAGCGTCGGATATGGGTTTGGCGACATAGGTGTCCAACTTGTCGTTGAAAACGTACATTTTCCGATTGAAGCCTTCGTAAGGGTCGACTTCGTTTACCTCCCCGGACTCTGACGTTGCCTCGACAGTGTCGACAGGCACTTCTTCCGCCGCTGTTTCCTGCTCGGCAACATTGCTGCCGGCACAGCCCGCCAATGTTATACTCGCCGCAACAATCAGCGCCAACACCCACCCCGAAAGGTATTTTTGTATCAGGTTTTCGTTATACATCTTGACTAACCTTAATTCGATTATTGTTTTGCGTAATTATCTATCTTCTCGGTTATTTTTGCTATCAGCGCATCAAACCCTTGTCTCATCAACACACTGGTGTATTCCGACCGCTTCAATGCCAGATCGCTGACGCCGTTGGCAATTATATTGATTATCCGCCAACTGTCCCCTTTTTTCTTCAACATATAGTCAAATTTAACGTCCTTATCGTCGGGAATCACAAACAAAGTATGGACAATGACCCCGCCGCGCGCCGTCTCTTCTTCGGAAACTGGATCAAACGACTCGCCCCCAAACTCCTTGAAATTATGCGCATAGGCTGAAATGCTCAATTGACTGAAAGCATCGGTGAGCTTGGTCTGTTGTTCGTCGGTCAGTTTCTGCCATTCCCTGCCGACGACGATTCTGGCGATTTTTGGTAAATCGTGACTGCTTCTAATCGCCGGATCGAGTTTCTGGTAGCGGCCCTGGAAACCCAACTCCTTGCCTTGCTTCATCACGTCGATCAAGACGTTTTGAAAATCCTCGACCACCTGCTTGGCGGACGCAGCATTATCGACCGCAGGTTCGGCAAATACGCCGGTGCCAAGCACAGAGCAGCATACAAAGGCCACAAACAACTGAATTTTTACCATTTTGATCATCAAAACCTCATCGAAGAGTCAATCGTTAGTCTGTCAGATAGCTACGCCCTTTCCAGCGCGATTTTTCACCACGCCAATATCGAATCGCCGATGTCCAGGTCATCATTAAGTACAAACCCGCCACCACCGGCATAAGAAGCCCCCAAAGCGGATTGAACGAGTAAAATCGCAAAGTCGGTACAACCAGAACCAGCATAATCAATATCGACAACAGATTTAACAGTACCGCTCCGCCCGAAAAAAACAACAAACCCAACGTCGGCCACCAATACAACAGCAACATCAGGAAAGTACAAAGCAGCAACAAAGACAAGGAATAACCCAACTGGGTGTAGGCAGTACGGGCGACCATCTGCCAAATGTCATGCAGCGTTCCGTAAGGACGCTGGCTGACCACACCGTGAGTTAAACCGATCCAGGTATTATACCCTGAATTTTTGATGGTTTTTGCTAAAGTGCAGTCGTCGATAAGTGCATCCTTGATCGCCGCCATGCCGCCTATTTTTTCCAGCGCCTCGGTTTCAACCAGTATGCATCCTCCGGCCGCCGCCGCTATTTTGGATGCCGGCCGGTTCGCCAAGGCGAACGGGTAGATCATTTTGAAAAAATAAATGAAGGAAGGCATCAATAGCCTTTCCCAAAAGGAATCGAAACGAAGTACGGCCATCAACGAGATAAATTGAACGCCGCCGGCCTGATATTTTTGCTTAAGGCTCTTAAGCATACCCGGCCGCAGTGCTATGTCGGCATCCAACAACAAGGTCAAACCGGTTTCGACGTGTTGCCGCCCTTGTTCCTGAGCCCACAGTTTCCCCGTCCAGCCCGTCGGCAGCGGGGCCGATTCGATAACCGTCAAGCCCGGTAACTCGGTAGCCCGGGCAATCTCTGCGGTATCGTCATCGGAGTCGTCGTTGACGACAACCACTTTGAGGCCACTCCCTTGTATTTTCAACGAAGCCAAAGTCTGTGCTATGACTTCGGCCTCGTTTCTGGCCGGAATAACCACCGTAACATCGTGCAGGTCGAAACTCTCGTCCTCACCTTCCGCCGGTTCCAACACCTCGCGAGTCCGCCAAGGCTGCCACGGCAACAATAACGTAATGCCCCATATCAGCAGGGCCAGTGCCGATAAAAAAAAAACGCTCGCAGCCATCAGGATTCGATTTTTATCGGAATGTCTTTCAGAGAGCTTTTGATTTCAACATATTCCGGAGTTTTGTCGGGTACCATGGCACCTTCGGTCTTGGGGCCACGAATTTTCGCCCACATTGCTTTTAACGGGTGGGCCAGGGTATCTTCGACCGCAGTCGCTTCATATCCGCAATGCGCCATGCAATTGGCGCATTTCGGATTTTTCACACTACCGTATTTGTCCCACGGCGTGTCGTCCAACAACTCTTGAAAACTGGCCGCATAACCTTCGTCGGCCAACAAATAACAAGGTTTTTGCCAGCCGAACACGTTACGGGTCGGATTACCCCAAGGCGTGCAATCGTAGCTTTGGTTTCCGGACAAAAAATCCAGATAGAGAGAGGAATGATTTAATTTCCACGAGCGTTTTTTGCCGATTCTAAAAATGCCGCGGAACAACTCTTTGACCTCTTTGCCTTTGATAAAGACATCCTGCTTCGGCGCATGCTCGTAACTGAAACCCGGAGCGATTGTCGCCCCTTCGACACCCAATTCCATCGCATAATCCAAGAATTCGGCCACTTCTTCCGAGGTTTCCCCTTGAAACAGCGTGCAATTCACCGTTACCCGGAAGCCCTTGGCCAATGCGAGTTTGATGGCCTCGACCGCTTGGTCGAATACGCCTTCCTGACACACCGAGGCATCGTGGCGGTCACGGTTGCCGTCCAAATGTATGGAAAAAGTCAGATAAGGCGACGGCTTATAGTCATTGATTCGTTTCTTCAGCAATAACGCGTTGGTGCACAAATAAACGAATTTCTTTCTGGCGATAATCCCCTCGACGATTTGCGGCATTTCCTTGTGGATCAACGGCTCGCCGCCGGGGATGGATACCATCGGCGCATCGCATTCGTCCACCGCATCCAGACATTCCTGCAATGACAGCCTTTTATTAAGTATCTCGTCGGGATAATCGATTTTACCGCAGCCAGCGCAGGCAAGGTTGCATCTGAACAGCGGCTCCAACATCAAAACTAAAGGATATTTCTTAACTCCTCTCAGTTTCTGCCTGATTAAATAACTACCTACCGTTAATTGCTGACGTAAAGGAACACTCACGAGCTTACTCTCCAAAAACTACAAAATTCCAGCGCAAAGAATTGTTGCATTTCAACAACAAGTCAAGACAGTTCGCTGCAAAAACCGACCAGCCACACATAACCTTATAATTTACAATGAATATTGGAATTCACTCGCGGCCATGCCTGACTGTATTTATAGCAGAGAATACACTTTTTTTGGCCGCGACTCCAGCAAAAAAGGAAAAAACAACAACAATCGACACCCAAAACTGATTTATTTGCGACAAATATGGTAAAAAAGCAACAGAACCGTTGTTGCTCGCCCCTCGATTCCAAGCCTTAGATAACGGCCAATTAAGCGATGGTTAAGATAAAAAAAGCTATAAATCCGCGACGACCTAACGACGACCCCTTTAGTTTTTGCCTTAAAACAACATTGCTTTGCAAAATACCAACAAACAGTCTATCATTAACCTAGCCACCTTTAATGTAATCGCGAACCCGATACCTGATGAACGGACCTCAGATTTCCATTGAAAAGCCGGAAACACTGCAGCCATTATCCGATATGGAATTACAAGCAATTCTATTGGAAGGCGTTTCCCGCACTTTTGCGCTGACGATCCCGCAACTTCCGGACGACCTCTATCCGGCGGTCGCCAACGCCTACCTGCTATGCCGCATCGTTGACACAATAGAAGACGAAGTCTCGTTGACCGCCGAGCAAAAAAAATATTTTTGCCGCCAGTTTATCGAGATCGTCAAAACCGGAAAAGATTCCCAACGCTTCGCCGACGAACTGGCCCCGTTGCTATCCAGGCAAACCATACCGGCGGAGCACAGCCTGATTCGGCTGACCCCCAGGGTCATTGACATAACACACTCCTTCGATCCGGAGCAGATCGACGCCCTAGCCGAGTGCGTTGAAACCATGGCCAATGGGATGCCGATTTTCCAGGCACAGGATTTACATGCCGGCTTAAAAACGATGGCCGACATGGATAATTATTGCTATTACGTCGCCGGCTGCGTCGGCGAAATGCTGGCGCGGTTGTTCTGTCATCATTCGCCGGAAATCAATCGGCACCGGGAACGGTTGTTGAAATTATCGGTCTCGTTCGGTCAAGGATTGCAGATGACCAATATCCTGAAGGATATTTGGGACGATGCGAAACGCGGGGTATGTTGGTTGCCGCAAGACATTTTCACGGAAACCGGTTTCGATCTAAACGACCTGACCCCGGAAACCAATGACGAACGCTTCCGACGCGGATTGGAACACCTGATCGGCATTGCCCATGGACATTTACACAATGCCTTGGTTTATACCCAGCTCATTCCACCCCACGAAACCGGTATCCGTAAGTTCTGTTTGTGGGCGTTGGGCATGGCCGTATTGACCTTGAAGAAAATCAAGGAAAATCTGGATTTCAACGATTCCGTACAGGTAAAAATTACTCGCAATAGCGTTAAAGCCACCATTTTTGCAACAAACCTGGCAGTACGCAGCAACACGTTGTTGTCTTTGCTTTTTACTATGACCAGCCGAAAACTGAAAACACCCAATTGGCAGTATTCTCCACAATTGCCCTCAGGACAATAAGAAGGAAGCATTATGTTTACAGAAGCCGAAGTAGAAATTAGCAATGAATTATCCAGCACCTCCGCTTCATCAGGCATCAATCGCAGCGCCCTTGAACAAGCCATACAGAAGGCGCAGGAGCACCTGCTGACGTTGCAGAGCGAAGAAGGCTACTGGTTGTTCGAACTGGAAGCCGACTGCACGATTCCGGCTGAGTACATCATGATGATGCACTATCTGGGCGAGATCGACGAACAGTTGCAAGCCAAGCTTGCCGTCTACTTGCGCAGCCGGCAATCCGAGGACGGCAGTTATCCGTTGTTCACCGGCGGCGACGGCGATCTCAGTTGCAGTATAAAAGTCTATTACGCACTGAAAATGGCCGGAGATTCGGTCGATGCGCCGCACATGGTTAGATTGCGGAATTTTATTCTGGGCAGGGGCGGTGCCGCAAAGGCCAATGTTTTCACCCGAATTGCCCTGGCCATGTTCGAACAATTACCCTGGCGCGGCGTGCCATATATTCCGGTGGAAATCATGTTGTTGCCAAAATGGTTCCCGTTCCACCTGGACAAGGTCTCCTATTGGTCGCGTACCGTGATGGTGCCGTTGTTCATTCTGTGCACGCTGAAAGCAAAAGCGAAAAATCCGCATAACGTCGGCATCCTGGAGTTGTTCGTCGTCCATCCGGACAAGGAAAACCACTACTTCCCGGAACGCACCCTGCTGAACAAATTCTTCCTCGGCCTGGATAAACTGGGCCGTATTACACGCCCGCTGATTCCCCGCAGCGTACATGAACGCGCCATCGAAAACGCGCTGGATTGGTTTACCGAGCGGCTAAACGGCGAAGACGGCTTGGGCGGCATTTTTCCGGCCATGGTCAACGCCTACGAAGCGATGCTGCTATTGGGCATGCCGAAAGACCACCCCAACGTAGTCGTCGCCCGCCAAGCCATCGATAAGTTATTGGTGATCAAGGACGATTACGCCTACTGCCAACCTTGCCTGTCTCCGGTCTGGGATACCGCTCTGGCGGCGTTGGCATTGATCGAGTCCGATAAGGACGGAAACAAGGAATCGCTGACCAACGCCTTTAACTGGTTAAAATCGAAACAACTGACCGACGAACCGGGAGACTGGCAAGTTTCCCGCCCCGGGTTGCCGGGCGGCGGCTGGGCCTTTCAGTTCAACAACGCATATTATCCCGATGTCGACGATACTGCCGTCGTCGCCTTCGCCATGGCCGAGGCCGACCTCGCCGATATGGACCAGTCCATTCATCGGGCGACCCGCTGGATCGTCGGCATGCAATCGAGAAACGGCGGCTACGGCGCATTCGATGTCGATAATACCTATTACTATTTGAACGAAATTCCGTTCGCCGACCACGGCGCCCTGCTCGACCCACCGACCGTCGATGTCAGTGCGCGTTGCGCGATGTTGATGGCGCGCGTTGCAAAGGACCATGACGAGTACCTGCCGGCGTTACAGCGCACCATCGACTATGTCCGCAGCGAACAGGAGGAAGACGGTTCTTGGTTCGGACGCTGGGGGACCAACTACATTTACGGGACATGGTCGGTATTGCTGGGTCTGGAACAAACTAACGTTCCCAAAAACGATCCTATGTACCGTAAAGCGGCCGACTGGCTGAAAAGTGTGCAGCGTGAGGACGGCGGTTGGGGCGAAGACAACAACAGCTACCATGACGAACACAAATACCGCGGCCGCTACCATTTCAGCACCGCGTTTCAAACCGCCTGGGCCATTTTAGGCCTGATCGCCGCCGGCGAGGTTAACAGCAAAGAGGTGAGAAAAGGCGTTAAATTCCTACTGAAAAACCAATTGGAAAACGGGGTATGGGACGACAATTGCTTCACCGCGCCGGGCTTTCCCAGGGTTTTCTATCTGAAGTATCATGGCTACGACAAGTTCTTCCCGCTGTGGGCGTTGGCCAGATACCGTAATGAGCTGAATAAACAGTGATCACGGGAATCGTCGTTGCCCTACCCGAAGAACTCTCCACGCTGACCGCCGACAAAGTCGAAAGAGGAACCGTTGCTTTTTTAACCGACAACATTCTCCTCGCCTTTGCCGGCGCAGGTCCTGCCAATGCCCGGAAGGCCGCAAGGTTGGCGGTTGATCGTGGTGCTAAGCGCCTCGTAAGTTGGGGTTGCGCCGCCGCCTTATCCACCGAACTTAAGCCGGGTGATCTGGTCATAGCCGACACTTTGCTGACCCTGAATAAACCGCCGCTACACTGTAACCGAAATTGGACCGAACATACCCATCGCCTAATCGCAGACAGAGCTGCCGTACACCGAGGAAGCCTGGCCAGCAATTCATCGATCGTCGGCGACCGCCGGCACAAAAGGACATTGTACGCACAGACGTCGGCATTGGCCGTTGATATGGAAAGTTACGAGATTGCGGCAATCGCCGAATCGAACGGTTTGCCTTGTTTAGTCTTGAGAACCATCGCCGACCCGGCCGATATGACGCTGCCGAACGCGGTCGAACATGCATTGAACGCCGAGGGAGAAATCGAATTTTCCAAATTGATCGGCTATCTACTGACTCATCCTTTAGAAATCCCCGGTTTGGTAAGACTGGGCATACATTTTTCCGCTGCTAAGAAGACTTTGAGGTTAATCGGCAAAGACCTTGATAAAATAACGGAATTTTATCGAAACAATACGGAACTCTAACGCATTATGGCCCGTCACCCTTCCGCCTACCTCGAATCCTTTTTGTGCTATTGGAGCAGCAAGGTTCTACGTTTTCCGCTGACATTAATCGTTTTCACTGTCATTCTGGCCGGGTTCAGTCTTTATTACACGGTTAACCATCTGGGTGTCAACACCAATACCGCACAGATGCTATCGCCGGAACTACCTTTCCAAAAAAACCGAAAACGCCTGGAAACCGAGTTTCCGCAAGATGCCGCCGCCTTCATTCTGGTTGTCGAAGCGGCGACCCCGGAGGAAACTTCAATTGCCGCCAATCAGTTAGAATCCAAACTACTCGCGCAGCCGGATCATTTCGCATCGGCCTATATCCCGACCGACAACGAATTTTTCAGGCGACAGGCGCTGTTGTTTCTGGATCTAGACGAGCTGTACGACCTCTCGAGCAAATTAACCGACGCCCAACCTTTCATCGGCTATCTGTCCCAGCATTACAGTTTGCAAGGCTTATTCGATATTATCATCCAGGCGCTGGAACATAAGGACGAGGAACTGCCAATGGACCTGGGCCCGCTCTTGAAGGCGATGAATAACACCGTGGAAAATTTGTTGCGCGGACGGCCGAGCAACATGTCTTGGCAAAATTTGCTGGCTGCCGGCAAGTTGAATACCGACAGCAACCGGACCCTTGTCATCGCCCGGCCGAAAATGAAATTCGACGAAATCATGCCGGCCGAACACGCATTGACTGCCGCCAGAACAATCGTTTCCGCGATCATGGCGGAAAATCCCGCGGTCAGAATACGAATCACCGGGGAAACCGCGTTGGAACACGAGGAATTGGAAAGTGTCACCAAAGGCGCGGAGATCGCAGGTGTCGTTTCACTGCTGTTAGTCTGCACTTCGTTGCTGATCGCTTTGCGTTCGGTGAAGCTGCTATTAGCGACCTTCATCGCGTTGATTCTAGGACTGATTTTGACCGCCGGTTTTGCCGCGGTCGCTATCGGGCATTTGAACCTCATTTCGATCGCTTTTGCCGTGCTTTATATCGGCCTGGGAGTCGATTACGCCATTCATCTGTGTCTGCATTACCGGGAATGCCGAGCCAACGGCATGGAAAACGTCGTCGCCATCAAACACAGCGTAAGAACGGTCGGCGTTTCCCTGTTCCTGTGCGCGGTGACGACCGCCATGGGCTTTTTGGCCTTCATCCCGACCGATTATTCCGGCGTCTCTGAACTGGGCATCATATCGGGCGCCGGTATGTTCATCGGTCTACTTATTTCCCTGACCGTGCTTCCGGCACTATTAAAGCTGTTGCCGGTCAACAACGTCAAGCCGATTCGAACCCGTTCCAGACCGCGCTTTATCACGACCTTACCCTTTCATCACGCCGTTCCGATTCGGGTATTATCGATCGTACTGGCGTTGGTTTCAGTCGCCATCCTCAGCCGGCTGACCTTCGATTCCAACCCGATAAATCTGCGCGATCCAACCAGCGAATCGGTCTCTACGATCAAGGAACTGCTGCAATCGCAAACGGATTCGCCGTTTGCACTGGCTGCACTGGCGCCCGACCTGGAAACGGCGGAACGGCTTGCGACGCAATTTCAGACGTTGCCCTCGGTGCACGACACAATTATTTTGAG
>JBNLFT010000068.1:0-12896 GCA_050305675.1 Methylococcaceae bacterium | reverse complement strand
GGGCGAGGGAAGACGGGCCTATATGCGAATGAATTGCTATAGCTGCCATGGTTCGGACGCCCATGGCGCCAGTATGGGGCCGAGCCTGGTCGGCGAGGCCGACGAAACGGCCGAGGCCGTGCTGGAAGGAGAGGACGGAGGCATGCCTTCTTTCAAAGGGCATTTGTGCGAAGGCGATATAGCCAACCTGGAAGCCTATCTTCAATTGCTCGGTTCCGGTACTGAACCGACCTTTGTCAGATGGTGGGAACCGAATCCTTCGAGATAGTCACTTTTTTAATCAATCAAATTTTAGAGGTAATTCGATATGAAATGGGAAACACCATGCTACAACGACCTGCGTTTTGGCTTCGAAGTGACGATGTATATCTACAATCGCTAGGCATCGTTTGAGTTCTCCAACGAAAGGCCCGATACAAAGTCGGGCCTTTTTTTTCGATGTGGACCTCCTGGGCCGAAAACGGCGAAAAACGCGGCTGGGTGCGTTTCGAACGGCTCGGCAGTCGCTAGCCCGGATATTTCATAAAGGCGGCCTTGGCATTTGAAATAAGCCTGTAACACCAAAGCGTTGGGGTTAATATGACTCATGTTTATCGGGCGCAGTTTGTACCTGAATGGTTTTCTGAACAATCGTACTTCGAATCTTGAACAAAATCACTCAAGCCAGAGCTGGCTATGGCATTCGTGATGTTTGTCCAACCTTCTTCCCCCGATTTTCCAGAAATTCCATTCCCTTTATGAAATATCCGGGCTAGTAACCGTATGCCAGCAGGTGTCGGATTTGACGTTTTCGGTGCATCGGGTATCGAAATCAGATATTCCACGTCGGACTCAAACCAGTCGGCGGAATCCGGACGAATCTTCCCGCTTGGTTTAGCTTGCTTACGGCGCCGGGTAGATATGAATGGCCAGCCAGACGGTTTCGCCGGACTCCGGCGTCCATGCCACGCGATGTTTGACATAGGCCGGAATCAGTAGATAATCACCCGGATTCAGCAGGCTCGTAGTGCGCGGCGCGTCGAATTCCAGTTTGGCTTGGCCCTGCAGCAACAAAATCCATTCGTCCTGAATTTGTTCGTACCATTCATTTTCGGCATTGTGATGGCCTTTGGAGACGATGCGCTCGATCCGGATATCGCCTTCCTCGTGCAACGTTTCGAACAGTTCGTTCGGGAGTTCGACGGGGATATTGCTGAAAATATTTTGAGGTGTTGCTATAGTCATGGTTCTGTTACAAGGCTTGATGGCGGTGCCGGTCTAATCCAAAACTAACTTAACGGGTTAATGTTATGAACAAACAATTCCTTTCCGTAGCGCTGGAAAAAACGCCCGGAATTATTATGTTGTTAACTCGCTGGTTTGACAAAGCCAGATTGCTCGATTTTATCGCGCCATTGGCAATTCGTCTCTATCTGGTTCCGGTGCTGTGGATGGCGGGCAGTAAAAAGTTCGTCAACTTCAGCAGTACCGCCGATTGGTTCGGCAATAGCGAATGGGGCTTGGGATTGCCGCTTCCTTATTTGATGGTCTTTTTGGTCGGATTGGCGGAAATATTGGGGGCGCTGTTCTTGTTGCTGGGCGTCGGGGTGCGCTTGATATCGATACCGCTGATGCTGGTAATGTTGGGAGCGGCGGTTACCGTCCATTGGCAAAACGGCTGGCTGGCGATCGCGACCGGCGACGGCGTCTTCGCGACCGAACGGACGCTGGGCGCCATCGAGCGCTTGACGATGGCCAAGACCATACTCAACGACTACGGAAATTATGAATGGTTGACGGAAAACGGTAACTTCGTCGTGTTGAATAACGGCATCGAGTTTGCCGTCACTTATTTTATTCTGTTGCTGGTGCTGTTTTTTACCGGGGGAGGCCGTTACGTCAGCCTCGACTATTGGCTGTCCAAAAAATACAGCGAGGAGACTTACTAGAACAAGGCGATAGGGAGTTAAATCCGGGACGCAAGGCACGGCTTTACCGGCCTTGCGCCCGGTTGCGGGTTACCGCTGCAGTTTTTCCTTCAACATCTTATTGACTTCGCCGGGGTTGGCCTTGCCCTGGGTTTCCTTCATGACCTGGCCGACGAAGAATCCGAACACCTTGTCCTTGCCGCTTAGATATTGTTCCACCTGGGCCGGGTTGTTGGCGATGATGGCGTCGATGATCGCTTCGATCGCTCCGCTATCGGTAATTTGCTTCAGACCTTTTTGTTCGATGATCTCGTCGGCGCCGGCTTCGCTATTCCACATTTCGTCGAATACCTGCTTGGCGATCTTGCCGGATATGGTGTTGTCGGCGAGGCGTTTCAGCAGTCCGGCAAGGCGGCCGTGTTCGATCGGACATTGCCCGATTTCCAGGCCGGCCTTGTTCAGCGCTCCGATCAGATCGCCGCTGATCCAGTTGGCCGAGAGCTTGGCTTCGCCGCCGGATTCCACCACCACGGCCTCGTAGTAATCGGCCAGTTCGCGCGATGACGTCAAGGTCGCGGCGCTTTCGCGATCCATGCCGTATTGCTCGACGAAACGGGCTTTTTTGGCGTCCGGCAGTTCCGGCAAGTCTGTCAGGATCTGTTCCTTCAACGACTCCTCGATCTGTACCGGCAGCAGGTCAGGATCGGGGAAGTAGCGGTAATCGTTGGCTTCCTCCTTGCTGCGCATCGAGCGGGTTTCGTCCTTGTTGGCGTCGTACAAGCGGGTTTCCTGGACGATAGTGCCGCCGCCTTCCAGAATGTCGATTTGTCGTTCGACTTCGTAATTGATCGCTTTTTCGACGAACTTGAACGAGTTGATGTTCTTGATTTCGGTGCGGGTGCCGAATTCGCTTTGTCCCTTCAAGCGGACCGAAACGTTGGCGTCGCAACGGAACGAACCTTCCTGCATGTTACCGTCACAGACGCCCAGATAGCGCACCAGCTCATGCAGTTTGCGCATATAGGCGACGGCTTCCTTGGCCGAGCGCATGTCCGGTTCGGAGACGATTTCCAGCAGCGGCGTGCCGGCTCGGTTCAGGTCGATGCCGGTCAGCCCGTGGAAGTCTTCGTGCAGCGATTTGCCGGCATCTTCTTCCAGATGGGCGCGGGTGATGCCGATGCGCTTGGTCACGCCGTCGACATCGATGTTCAGATGGCCGTTGCCGACGATGGGCAGTTCGAATTGGCTGATTTGATAGCCTTTCGGCAGGTCGGGATAAAAATAGTTTTTCCTCGCGAACACCGAATACGGGGCGATCTGCGCCTCGATCGCCAGCCCGAACTTGACTGCCATACGTACCGCCTCCTCGTTCAGCACCGGCAGCACGCCGGGCAGCCCCAAGTCGACCGCACAGGCCTGGGTGTTCGGTTCGGCTCCGTAGGCGGTCGACGCGGCGGAAAAGATTTTCGATCGTGTGGCCAGCTGGGCGTGAATTTCCAGGCCGATAACTGTTTCCCATTCCATAGACGACTCCTTTATTCGAAACCTTTGGGGGCGAGCGTATGCCAATCGCTCACGCGCTGATATTGATGGGCGACGTTCAACAGGCGGGCTTCGCCGAAATAATCGCCGATGATTTGCAGTCCGACCGGTTTACCGCCGGAAAAGCCGGCCGGAATCGACATCGCCGGCAGCCCTGCGAGGTTAATCGCGATGGTATAGATGTCCGACAGGTACATTTGAATCGGGTCGCCCGATTTTTCGCCGATGGCAAATGCGGTGGAGGGCGAGACCGGCCCCATCAACACGTCGACTTCGGACAGGGCTTTTTTAAAATCGTCGCTGATCAGCCGGCGGACCTGCTGCGCCTTCAGATAATAGGCGTCGTAATAGCCGGCCGACAGGGCATAAGTCCCCATCAGAATGCGGCGTTTGACTTCGGCGCCGAAGGCTTCGCCGCGGGAACGGGTGTACATGTCGGTCAAATCGGCCGGATTGTCGCAGCGGTAGCCGAAGCGCACGCCGTCGAAGCGGGACAGGTTGGCCGAACATTCCGCGGAGGCGATCACATAATATGACGGAATCGCCAGTTTCAGGTTCGGCATCGATACCTCTTTGACTTCGGCGCCGAGTTTTTTGTATTCGGCGATTGCGGTTTCGATCGCCGCGGCGATGTCGCCGTTCAAGTCTGCGCTGAAAAACTCCTTGGGCAGGCCGATTTTCAGTCCCTCCAGACTGTCGTTCAGTGTCGCGGGGTAATCCGGTACCGGGCGGTCGACGCTGGTCGAGTCTTTCGGATCGAAACCCGCCATGATTTGCAGCAACAGCGACGCGTCCTCCGCGCTGCGGGCCATGGGTCCGCCCTGATCCAGGCTGGAGGCAAAGGCGATCATGCCGTAGCGGGATACCCGGCCGTAGGTCGGTTTCAGGCCGGTGATGCCGCATAGCGAGGACGGTTGGCGGATCGAGCCGCCGGTGTCGGTGCCGGTTGCGGCAGGGACCAGGCGTGCTGCGACCGCCGCCGCGCTGCCGCCGGACGAGCCGCCGGGAACGGCCGCGGCGTCCCAGGGATTCTTGGCCGGGCCGTAATAGCTATTTTCATTGGACGAGCCCATCGCGAATTCGTCCATGTTCGCTTTTCCCGCCATGACCGCGCCGGCGCGGTTGAAATGTTCGATTACGGTGGCATCGTAAGGAGCGATGAAGTTGTCGAGCATTTTCGAGCCGCAGCTGGTCTTGACGCCGCGGGTGCAGAAAATATCCTTCTGCGCGAGCGGAATCCCGGTCAACGGGGTCGCATCCCCCGCGGCCAGGCGCCGATCGGCAGCTTCGGCCTGTTTCAATGCGGTTTCCTCGCTGACCGTGATGAAACAGTTCAGCGCTTCGTGCCGGTTGATGCGGTCCAGGAAAAACCGGGTCAACTCCACGCTGGAATATTTTTTGTCGCGCAGATCCCGGGCCAGTTCGGTGAGCGTTTTGTTGTGCATAGTGTTCCGTTAATCGATAACTTTGGGGACCAGATAAAGGCCTTCTTCCACCTGCGGTGCAATGGCCTGAAAATGTTCGCGCTGATTGCTTTCGGTGACCACGTCGGGACGCAGCCTTTGAATTTGGTCCAAGGGATGGGCCATCGGTTGAACGCCGGCGGTATTCAACTCGCCCATTTGGGTCATCAGATCCAGTATGTTGGAAAGGTCTTTGGCGTAATGTTCGATATCTTTCGCATCTATGCCCAGTCGTGCGAGATGGGCGATTTTTTTTACGTCATCGGCCGTTAACGACATTTTAAAACTCCAAGTTTGATTTAAGCCAAATATGATACTTTATATCTTGCTCAAATACCTGCTTGATTGTTAAAGTAGCGTGATTTTACGTTCGCTAAGGAAACCGGAAAAAAATGTTCAAAAGAATTCGCGGCCTATTTTCCAATGATTTGTCGATTGATTTAGGAACTGCAAACACTTTGATTTATGTGCCAGGCCAGGGAATTGTTCTGAACGAGCCTTCGGTGGTGGCGATCAAGGAAGACCGGATCCGCGGGGTGAAAACGATTGCCGCCGTGGGGTTGGACGCCAAAAACATGTTGGGCCGCACGCCGGGCAACATTACCGCCATCAGGCCGTTAAAAGACGGCGTGATCGCTGATTTCGCGGTCACCGAAAGGATGTTGCGGTTTTTCATCGAAAAAGTCCACGAAAGCAAATTGTTGCGTCCCAGTCCGCGCATATTGATTTGCGTGCCTTGCGGTTCCACCCAGGTGGAAAGACGCGCGATTCGGGAATCCGCGGCGATGGCCGGCGCCCGCGAAGTGTATTTAATCGAGGAACCGATGTCGGCGGCGGTGGGCGCAGGCCTTCCGGTCGACGAAGCACACGGCTCCATGGTGCTGGATATTGGCGGCGGTACTTCCGAGGTCGCGGTGATTTCGCTGAACGGTATCGTTTATTCGGCTTCGGTACGGATCGGCGGCGACCGTTTCGACGAAGCCATTATCAATTACGTGCGCAGAAACTACGGTACGTTGATCGGCGAGGCGACAGCGGAAAGGATCAAGCATCAAGTCGGTGCGGCCTATCCGGGTAGCGAGGTCAAGGAAATTCAGGTGACCGGACGCAATCTTGCGGAAGGGGTGCCGCGCAGTTTTTCCCTGAACAGCAATGAAATTCTCGAGGCGCTGCAGGAACCGTTGTCCGGTATCGTCGGCTCGGTCAAGGTGGCTTTGGAACAAACGCCGCCGGAATTGGGCGCCGACGTGGCCAGCCGCGGCATCGTACTGACCGGCGGCGGCGCGTTGTTAAAAGACATCGACCGCTTGATCGCCGAAGAGACCGGGTTGCCGGTGCACATCGCTGAAGATCCTTTGACCTGCGTGGCGCGCGGCGGCGGAATGGTATTGGAGATGCTGGACGAAAAGGGGGTTTCGGCATTTTCCCTGGAATAAAGCCGTATCGGCAAAACGGCGTTTACCCGAGGCGGCCGTTTGTATCCCGAACGTTTCGTTTCGGAGTTCCTGCAATTTAAAACACACCGGTCGAAGTCGGCCTTGGTTTTATAAAACACTTTTTGACTCAGGGGTTTTGTCATAAAGCTTTTATTCGCAACAGGTCCCTCGCTAAACACCCGGTTGCTCGTTGCGGTCATGCTCTCGGTGGTCCTGTTGGTCGCCGACCAGCGGAGTAAGAGGTTGCTCCCGTTACGGGCGGCATTGTCGGTACTGGTTTATCCGGTTCAATTGTTGGTTAATTTCCCGTCGGATGCGGCGAGTTACCTTGGCGATACCTTCGTTTCCAATCGGACGCTTAAAAAAGAAAACCGGGAGTTGAAGGAATTACAGTTGGTCAACGAGGCCAAGCTGTTGAAGTTGGCCGCGCTGGAAAAAGAAAACATCCGTTTGCGGGCGTTGCTGGAAAACTCCTTCAAACTGGGCGAGCAAGTGCTGGTGGCGGAATTGCTGGCGGTCAATCTGGTACCCTACGAGCATATCGTCGTGGTCAACAAAGGCAGCCGCTTCGGCGTGCACAGCAAACAGCCGGTTCTGGACGCTCACGGCGTCGTCGGGCAGGTCGTCAGGACCTTGCCGGCCAGTTCCGAAATCATGTTGATTACCGATCCCAACCATGCCATTCCGGTTCAGGTGAACCGCAACGGGCTTCGAACCATTGCCATCGGCAGCGGCCAGATCAATCGATTGAATTTACCCTTTTTGCCTAACAACGCCGATATTTTGCCAGGCGATTTATTGGTGACTTCCGGCTTGGGGGGGACCTTTCCGCAAGGTTATCCGGTGGCCGTGGTCGACGATTTCACGGTGCGGCCGAATAAGCCATTCGCCAGCATTTCGGCGACGCCGAAGGCGGAATTGGACAAGAGCCGCGAGTTTTTGATCGTGTGGAGCGATTCGACGCCGGTGCCGTTGACCGAAGAGCCAAGCGAACTCAGTCAGGAACAAGAGGATGCCGGACAATAGCGATTTAGCCTATTTTTTGACGGTAGTCGCGGCCATGGCCCTGAAAATCGTACCGCTGCCCCACGCACTGGAATACGTCAACCCCGATTGGGTGTTGCTGGTGTTGGTGTATTGGTCGTTGGCCTTGCCCGAACGGTTTGGCGTGTTCAACGCCTGGGTCGTGGGGCTGCTGGTGGATGTGTTGACCGGCCGTTTGCTCGGGCAGTCGGCGTTGATTTATTCCCTGGCCTGCTATCTCTGCGTCAAATTACACAAACGCATCCGCCATTATCCGATTCCCCAGCAGAGCCTGTTCGTGTTCGTATGTTTGCTGATCGGTCAACTGATCGTGTTTTGGATAGAGAACATGCAGGGCATTAACCGGCTGCCGCTGGGTTTTTGGATACCCGTGCTCTCCGGGACCGTGATGTGGCCGGCGATTTATTTATTGCTGCGCTTCGTCCGCTCGCTCGGGCGCAGCGTTTAACGATCATGCACAAGAAACTCGCGGTCAAGGATACGCTGGCCGAGAGCCGCGTTTTTTTAACCCGGGTGGTCGCCGCCTTCGCTTTCATGCTGCTATTGACGCTGGGACTGATCGCCAGGCTGATTTACCTGCAGATCGTCGGGCACGAACATTACGCGATGCTGGCCAAGGACAACCGGATCAAGATCGCACCGCTACCGCCCACGCGGGGCATCATCTACGACCGCCACGGCCGGATTCTGGCGGAAAACCTGCCGTCCTACAGCCTCGAGCTGATTCCCGAGCAGATCGACGATTTGGACGATACGCTGGCCCGGTTGCAGCGGTTGCTGGATATTCCTGACGAACAAATCGAACAATTCGATAAACAGCGGCGGCGGCGAAAATCGTTCAGTAGCACGCCGCTGTTGCTGCGTATGAGCGACGAGGAGGTCGCCAAATTCGCCGCCGTCCGCCCTTACTTTCCCGGGGTCGATATCCAGGCCAGACTGGTCCGCTATTACCCTTATGGCGAATTGGCTTCGCACGTCGTCGGCTATGTCGGACGGATTAACGAGCGCGAACTCAAGTCGCTGCCGGTCGCCGAATATCGCGGAACCAATCACGTCGGCAAGATAGGGATCGAAAAAACCTACGAGGAATATTTGCACGGTACCACCGGCTATGCCGAAATCGAGACCAATGCCCAGGGGCGTGCGGTGAATTCGGTCGATGCTCTGGATCCGGTGCCAGGAGCGAACCTCTATCTGACGCTGGACGTCGATCTGCAGGAAACCGCCTACAATGCGCTCGGCGAATACAACGGCGCGGCGGTGGCGATCGAAATAGAAAGCGGCGACGTGCTGGTATTCGCCAGCCGTCCCGGCTTCGATCCCAACCCCTTCGTATACGGGATCAGCAGCAAGGCCTATAAGGCACTGCAGGAATCGGACGATCAACCGTTGTTCAATCGCGCCCTGCGCGGTCAATACCCGCCCGGTTCGACGCTGAAGCCGTTCGTCGGTTTGGCCGGTCTGGAATACAAAGCGACCAGTTTTCAGCATAAATTGTTTTGTCCCGGCTTTTATCAATTGCCCAATGTCAGCCATAAGTACCGGGATTGGAAAAAGTGGGGGCACGGCTGGGTGGACTTGGAAGATGCGATCACCCAGTCCTGCGACGTGTACTTTTACGATTTGGCGCTGACGCTAGGGATAGACAATATGCACGAATTTCTCGATAAATTCGGTTTCGGGCGCAAGTCGGGCATCGATTTGGTCGGCGAGCAGGCCGGCCTGCTGCCGTCCCGGGAATGGAAAAAGGAAAGGCGCAATCAATCCTGGTATCCTGGCGAGACGCTGATTACCGGTATCGGTCAGGGCTTTACCCAGGTGACGCCGTTGCAGTTGGCCAGGGCGACGGCAATTCTGGGCAATCGGGGCAAAATCGTGACGCCGTTTTTGGTCGACCGTATCATAGGGACCAACTATACCATCCCGGGCCCCGCGCAAAGCGGCGATGTGATGGCGCTGAAACAACATAATATCGACGATATCGTGAGCGCGATGATCAACGTGGTTCACGGCGCGCGCGGAACCGCCAAGAGAATCGCCGACGGCATCGATTATCTGATTGCCGGGAAAACGGGGACGGCACAGGTCTTTTCGGTCAAGCAGGAAGAAAAATACAACGAGGAGGAAATCGAATTCAAGTTGCGCGACCATGCCCTGTTTATCGCCTTCGCCCCGGCGCATGCGCCAAAAATAGCGGTGGCGGTGGTGGTCGAAAACGGCGGCCATGGCGGTTCGGTCGCGGCGCCGATCGCCGGGGATATCATCAAACAATATTTAGCTGAAAGCGGGGCGGCCGACCATGAAGAACGAAACCCGTAGCGAACAGTTCGTTCCCCACTCGCTGTTGGGAACGCTGCTGAGAAAACTGCACATCGACATTCCGTTATTTGTCGCCCTGGTGCTGATCTGCTCGTTGAGTTTCCTGGTGCTTTACAGCGCGGGAGGCCAGGAAATGAACATTCTGGCCAAACAGGCGGCAAGGATGGCGGTCGCGTTCGGCTTTATGACGGCATTGGCGCACGTCAATCCCTACCAATTCAAACGCCATTCGGTGCTGCTGTTCGTGATCGGTGTCGTGCTGCTGGTCGCCGTGCTGGCCATGGGGGAGATCGGCAAGGGCGCGCAGCGCTGGCTGGACTTGGGATTTTTTCGCTTTCAACCGTCGGAAATGATCAAAATCACGGCGCCGATGATGATCGCCTGGTATCTGTCCGAATATTCGCTGCCGCCCAAACGCAAGCAACTGGTCGTCGCCGGCATCCTGATTATCCTGCCGACCGTACTGATTGCCAAACAGCCGGATTTGGGAACCTCGCTGTTGGTGGCCAGTTCCGGAGCCGCCGTATTGTTCTTTGCCGGATTGTCCTGGCGTTTCATGGTGACGACAATCGTCGTGCTGGCGTCGTTGACCCCCATTTTGTGGCATTTTATGCGCGATTATCAACGCGCCAGGGTGTTGACTTTTCTGAATCCGGAAGCCGATCCGATGGGGCGGGGCTATCATATCATCCAGTCCAAAATTGCGATCGGTTCGGGCGGCGTGCACGGCAAGGGCTGGCTCGGGAGCACCCAGGCCCAATTGGACTTTCTGCCGGAAAGCTCGACCGATTTCATATTCGCCGTTTTTGCCGAGGAATTCGGTTTATCGGGTTGTTTAGGCCTATTGCTGTTATATTTATTAATTATCAGCCGTTGCCTTTATATCGCCGTGCAGGCGCAGGATACCTATAGCCGATTGCTGGCGGGAAGTTTGACGTTTACTTTTTTCGTCTACGTTTTTGTTAATATCGGTATGGTGATCGGTATTTTGCCGGTGGTCGGCGTGCCGCTGCCGCTGATCAGCTACGGCGGCACGTCGATGGTGACGTTGCTGGCCGGTTTCGGTATCCTGATGTCGATTCATACCCATAGAAAATTTCTACCTACCTGACAGTGCAATGAAAATGAGAAAGACAGGCTCCGTTTTTGGGTTTATCCTGCTTGCCGCGATCGCCGTACCGTCTTACGCGGCGATCGGCGAGGAACAATTACTCAATGAATTCATTGCCGCCATGGTCAGCAAGCATCAGTTCGATGAAGCCCCGTTGAAAGAGCTGTTCCAGTCGGTGGAGGTCAAGGAAAGCATCCTAAAGGCGATTTCCGCTCCGGCCGAAGCGATGCCCTGGTATAAATACCGCAAAATATTCTTGACCGATTCCAGGATAAAGGATGGCTTAAGATACTGGCGGGAAAATGAGGCGCTATTCGACGCCGTCGAGCGCGAATACGGGGTGCCGCCGGAAATCATCACCGCCATCATCGGCGTCGAAACGCGCTACGGCGTACATACCGGTTCCTACCGGGTGATCGACGCGTTGGCCACCCTGGCCTTTGCCTATCCCAAACGCAGCCGGTTTTTCAGCGGCGAACTGGAGCAGTTTCTGGTACTGTGCCGGGATGAAAAGATGAACCCTCTCGAACCGATGGGGTCCTATGCCGGGGCGATGGGCGTTCCACAATTCATGCCCAGCAGCTATATTAGTTATGCGGCGGACTTCGATTTGGACAACAAACGCGATATCTGGCACAACACCGGCGATGTGATTGCCAGCGTCGCCAATTATTTCGCCAGGCACGGCTGGAAAAAGGGAGCGGCGGTCGCTTATCCGGTGACCGCCGAAAGCGAGGGCTATCGGCAGGCGCTCGGAAACGGTCTGCAGCCGGACGTCTCGGTTGCGCAACTGGCGCAATGGCAGGTTAAGGTTCCCGGGCAAGTGAATCAGGACGAGATGGTCAAGCTATTGGATTTCGAACAGGAAAACGATAGGGAGTTATGGGTGGCCCTGCATAATTTCTATGTCATTACCCGTTATAACCATAGCCCTTTGTATGCGATGGCGGTTTATCAGCTAAGCCAGGCCATTGCCGAGCGAAAAAACATGACCGATGAAGAATAGAGTTTTTTTCTTGACATTGCTTATCGCCGGCGGCTGTAGTGTCGATCCGCTGGTCAAAGACGGCGGACCGGATACGACGCCGGTCGATATCATGAGCGTTCCCGACGCGGTGCCGCGTTATGAAAAGCGGACCCGGGCCGGCAATCCCGCCACTTACGAAGTTCTCGGCCGACGCTATCGTGTGTTGGCCAAGAGCCAGGGTTTTCGGCAACAGGGAGTCGCGTCCTGGTACGGACGCAAATTTCATGGTAAGACAACCGCCAACGGCGAAGTCTACGATATGTTCGCGATGACCGCCGCGCACAAAACGTTGCCGATTCCGAGCTACGTGCGTGTCACCAACTTAAAAAACCGGCGCAGCGTGGTCGTGCGCATCAACGACCGGGGGCCTTTTCACAGCAACCGGATTATCGATTTGTCTTACGCCGCCGCCGTCAAGCTCGGGATCCAGCAGGCCGGAACCGGTTTTGTCGAAGTAGTCGCGTTGGAGCCGGGCGATCGTCCCGACACGAAAGTGGCACAGAACTCCGATAGCGAGGTCAACGATAAGTTTTATTTGCAGATCGGAGCCTTCAGCAGTCAACTTAATGCCCGCCAACTGCAACGCAGAGTCGCGTCGATCGCGTCGACAGCGACCCGCCTGAAAGTCGCACAATATAACGGCGATACCGTCTATAAAGTGCAATTGGGACCGGTTGCCTCGGTGGAGTTGGCCGACCGCCTCAACGACCAGCTGACGACATTGGGCGTTACCAGCGTCACATTGGTGAACGACGATTGACCGGTAACGGCGGGCAAAGTGGTTTGCCGGCTGCAATAGTGGTCGATCTCAGTGATACAATAATCCCGATCTATTATTAAATTCCAACCATGCATATGATTTATTTTTTCCGTAATACCTCCGTCTTGCTCGGCGCGATGATACTGGCGGGCTTGCTGCAGTCGGCGTCGGCTGCCGGCAATATTCTGATTCCGGCCGCGCCGAACGTGGCGGGAAGCAGCTATTTATTGATAGATTTCGACAGCGGCCGGGTGTTGGTGGAAAAAGAGGCGGATAGAAAACTGCCG
>JBNLFT010000067.1:0-12958 GCA_050305675.1 Methylococcaceae bacterium | reverse complement strand
CGGAGGACGATATTTCGGTAGTCGCCGTTTGCGGCACCGGCGAGGAGGCCGTGGTGGCGGTGGAAAGCCATTTGCCGGACATCGTCATGATGGACATCCAAATGCCCGGTATCGGCGGGGTGGAGGCTTGCCGCAGAATCTTGCAGCATCATCCGGAGGCTAGAATAATAGCGCTGTCGGTCTGCAACGACGGTCCGGTGCCGCAGCGGCTGTTGAAAATGGGCGCAATGGGCTTTATTTCGAAGGGGTCGCCGGTCGACGAAATGGTCACCGCGATCCGGGTGGTCATGTCCGGGAAACGCTATTTGTGTTCCGAGGTGGCGAATAATTTAGCCTTCCAGGGGCTGGAGGAACAAGAGCCGTCGCCGTTCGCCAAGCTGTCGCAAAGAGAATCGCAGGTCGTCAATCTGATCCTGCAAGGCAAGAGCATTCAGGAAATGTCCGATATTCTGGTGATCAGCGATAAAACCGTCAACACGTACCGCTATCGCCTTTACGACAAACTCAAAGTCAAAAACGACGTCGAATTGACCCGCTTGGCGGTCAAGTTCAATCTGCTGGAATCGGTTTGAAGGTTAGCGCGGCAACGGGTTGCCGCGCTGTCCGTGTTAGCTCAAACTAGAGTCTGCGCCTTGGTGAAAGCGTCGCGGAAGTCTAGATACAGCGGCTTGTCGGTTTCCAGCATCGATTTCAGCATGACGTTTTGCAGCCGGTATTTGACGTCGCCCACCGCCAGCGCACCGACGCCGACGGCCCCCTCGGCTTGCTTGGCGTGGGCCAACGGGGCGCCGAAGTCTTGCAACTTGATTCCCTCGATACCCAGCGGCGGGACGGCGTTTACGTCGCCGGCCACTTTCAATTTCCCGGCGCTAGCCAGAACCGACGCATTCAGAACCTGTATCCCTGCCTTGGCGGTACAGAACACGATATCGGCATCGCCGATTAGTGTCTTCTTTTCCGCATCGGAGCTGGCGACCGCGCTATTTAGTGTCGCCTTGAAACGCCTATTGTACTCGACTGCCGCATCGTTCGCGGTCTCACTCGATAAGTGGTCCACCAATGTTGTATTCGCGCCGGCCAACGACGCGATAACGCCGGTGGCGATACCGACCGGACCGGTCCCTCCGAACACCAGTGCCTTGCTGTCCTTCAACTCCAGGCCGTGTTTCTGCTTCAATTCCCGCTCGACGCAGGCGACCAGAGCGGCAGCGGTGGTGAAGGCTCCGCTGGGATCGGCAAACACCGAAATTTCGAACGGCGGTACCATCGCCTCCCGGGCCGATTTCAGCATGTCGATGGCCAGTCCCATGTCCCGGCCGCCGATGAACATCGCCGTTTTCTTGACGCCCGAGGGGCCGCGCGAAAAAATGGCGTCTTGGGTCAATCCGGTCAGGCTTTCCAGTTTGACATTGGAATAGGGCATCAACACGTCGAAACCGGCATCCAGCGCCATATTGACGTCGAACGGACTGTTGTTGGGCATCGGGTCGAGCATATGCAAAATGCTGCGCTTTTCCGTTCGCGCGCCTTCTTGCCGATGGTGGGGGCAACAGCCTTTAAGCAGATTCTTTAATAAATTCACGGGCGACTTCGAATGCGTGTTCAAAATGGAGATACAACGGTTTTTCGGATTCGAGCATTCTCTTTAGCAAACGGCTTTGCGCTTGGTATTTGATATTGCCGATCGCCAGCGCACCGATGCCGACGGCGCCGCTATTCGAGCCTGCAATCGGTTTGCCGTTATCGAAGGCGTCGACGCCGGCAATACCGGCCGGCGGAACCGCGTTAACATCCGCCGCGACTTTCAGTTGCGGCGCCGAAGCTATCAGTTCGGCGCTCAACAATTCGATGCCGGCCGCACCGGTCGCGAAGACCACGTCGGCGGTCTTGATGTATTCAGCTTTATCGGCATCGGCACCGGCGGCTATGGTGATCTTGCCTTCGCCGAATTCTTCGCTGCACAATTCCGCCACTCGTTCGGCTTTTTCCAATTGACGGCCGATGATGCGCACATTGGCGCCGGCCTGCGCGGAGATGACCGCGGCCGCCTGGCCTACCGGGCCGGTTCCGCCCAGTGCGAGAATATTTTTACCTTCCAGAGTCGTATCGAACTTCTCCGCCAGTTCTTTTTCGACCGCCGCAACCATACCGGCAGCCGTCGTAAAAGCGCCGCTGGGGTCGGCAAACACGGAAACCTCGAACGGAGGAACCATCGAGTTCTTGGCGATTTTAAGCATGTCCATCGCTTGTTTGGTTTCCCGGCCGCCAATAAAAATACCGGTTCTGATCAGGCCTTTCGGGCTACGGGAAAAAATGGCGTCCTGAACCAGACCGCGAACTTCACTGGGTTCAACATTAATATACGGGACAGCTTGCAACCAGCCGGCATCCATCGCCATGTTGACGTCGAACGGGCTGAGATTTTTAGCTGTTGTCAGCATATGTAAAATGAATGGTTTTTCCATGTTTACCTCTAAAATTTGTACAGCGGCTAAGTATAAAAGAAAAAACAGACCGTTAACAGGCTTTAGCCGCTCGACCGGATTGGTCGGGTATAATGGCGGGCTGCGGGCAGAGGTTTTAGGACGATAGAAATTGGTGAATTGCGATTCCTTCGAAGAGAAACAACGACAGCGACGTTTGGGTTATGCCGCCCGTCAGGCGCAGCTCGACCCGGATGCCGCCAGTCGGGCGATTTGCGAGCGCTTCGTTGGGTTGCCGGAGTACGGCAAGGCTGACACGGTGATGTGGTACCTGCATTGCCGGTCCGAGGTGAAAACGCTGGAAGCGGTGGAAAGCGCGCTACGCACGCGGAAACGCTGCGTGATACCGTATTGCACCGTCGACCGGCAAGGGCGCAATAAACTCGGTTTGTGGTGGCTGCGGGATTTGGACGAATTGGTATCCGGGAAATGGGGGATATTGGAGCCGCCACCGGAAAGATGGCTTGAGCCGGAGAGGCAGGTTGCGGAGGAAGAATTGGATGTAATCATGGTGCCCGGGGTCGCCTTCGATCGCCGGGGAGGGCGGCTCGGCAACGGCGCCGGCTATTACGATCGCCTACTGGCCCGGGTGCGGGCGGACTCCGTTTTGGCGGGCGTCTGCTACGAGGCGCAAGTGTTGGAGCGGGTGGCAACGGATCGTCATGACATCTTTATGAACAAAGTGATTACCGAACACGCGATCTATTGGAGCGACAAACGTTAATGGATTGGCATTTACTTACCGAAAACGTTGCCGCCACGCCGGCTTTCGTCATCGACGAAACCGATGTCCGTCGCCGGCTACGGGCGTTGGCACAGTTACGCCGGGAAAGCGGCTGTAAGCTGTTGTACTCGATGAAGGCCTTGCCGTTGCAGTCGATACTCGAATTGGCCGCGGAATTTTGCGACGGAGTCTCGGTCAGTTCCCTGTTCGAGGCCAGGTTGGCGCGGGAGATTATCGGCCAACGCGGCAGCCTTCATCTGACGACGCCCGGTCTTCGGCGTGAAGAGTTCGACGAGATTAGCGGATTGTGCTCGCACATCAGTTTCAATTCGATCGCCCAGCGGCGGACCATGGCCGGTCTGGGACGACAGTACTCGCCGGGGCTGCGCCTGAATCCGCAGCTATCGTTTGTCTCCGATCAACGCTTCGATCCCTGCCGGTCGCACTCGAAACTGGGGGTAGCTATCGATAATCCGGCCCTGGCGGACGAGATCGAGTCGGTGGAGGGGCTGCATTTCCATACCGTGTTTTCCAGGCTGGATGTCGCACCGATACTGAAAACGGTGGAACTTATCCGGCAGCCTTTGCTAGACCGGGCGAACAATCTGAAGTGGCTCAATCTGGGCGGCGGTTACCTGTTCAGCGAAATAGAACAGGATCAGCGGCGGTTGTTCGTAGAGCTGGTGCAGAGCCTGCAACGCGACTATGCGATCGACGTCTATATCGAACCGGGCAACGACGTCGTCAAACGGGCCGGCTATTTGCTCGGCACCGTGATAGATCGTTTCGACAGCGGCGGTAAGGCCGTGGCGGTCCTCGATACGACGGTCAATCACAATCCGGAGGTTTTCGAGTACCAGTATCGGCCGGAAGTGGCGGATCTTCGGCCCGGCGACGTGCCGGTTATCCTGGCCGGCTCGACCTGTCTGGCGGGCGATTTGTTCGGCGAGTACGGGTTTGCAGCGGCGCCGGAAATCGGCGATCGCATCGCCTTTACCAATTGCGGTGCTTACAGTCTGATCAAAGCCCATCGATTCAACGGCTATAATTTACCGGATATCTATCGCTGGGACGGGCAGGGCTTTTCGAAATTGAAACATTATGAGTATCAGGATTTTCGCCGGCAGTGGCTGGTCGACAGGTGAGCGCCCGTGGCATCGGTAATCGCAATCACCAGCGGTAAGGGCGGGGTCGGAAAAACCAATGCCGCCACCAACCTCGGACTGGCGCTGGCCGCCCGCAACGCCAAAGTATGTCTGTTCGACGCCGATACCGGTTTGGCCAACATCAACATTCTTTTCGGAATCCAGCCTCAATTCACTCTCGAACACCTGTTGGCCGGCGAAAAAAAACTGGACGAGATCATGCTCCGGCTCGAGGGGGGGCTGCATATCGTCCCGGCGGCTTCCGGCGTGCAGCGATGCACCGATCTGGACGCGGAAAAACGTCAGCTGCTGATACGCATGTTGCAACGGTTGGAACAGCGATTCGATTTTATTCTGATCGATACCGCCGCCGGTATCGACAGCGGGGTGCTCGATTTCGTTGCCTCGGCTCAATACCGTATCGTCGTGATTACGCCCGAACCGACGGCGCTGACCGACGCCTTCGCCCTGCTTAAAATGCTGGCGCTGCGCGGCGGCAAGCGCAACCTGTTCGCGTTGGTCAATCGAGTCGGCGATTACAAGTCCAGCCAGAAAGTGTTCAAGCGGTTTCAGAGTGCGGTGGCCAAATATCTCAAGCTTGATATTCGTTATCTCGGTTATCTGGCCGACGATCCGGCTTTGCCGGAGGCGGTCGCCAAACAAGTGCCGGTGGTGACCGGCGCCCCCGACAGTTCGGTGAGCTGCTGTTTTTTTGCCCTGGCCGATATCGTCAAAAGGCAGTTTCTGAATGAAAAGAATTTGCCTTATTTCAGCCATTATTGGCGCAAGCTTGCGGCCGCGGGACAGCATCCGGCGCGGCAGCAGGAACTGACAGTGGCCTCGGCGCTATCGGCCGCCACCAAGCAGAAAGCGAACGGCGAGTTGCGGATGGCCGACATCTTCGAATGGCTGCAGCGGCGGGATTATCCGGAAGCGGAAATGAAAGAATTGGTCACGACGCTGGAATCGTTGTATCAAAAGCGTCATCTAAAACCGGTCAAGAGCATGGACAGCGTTGTCGCCGAGTGGTTGGCGGAAGCCTCGGCAAGCGAGGAGCATGCCCGTCGGCTCTACAGGGCTCTCGCCGACGGTTTCCAGCGCCGTTTTCAACGGCGGCTCGACGATCCGATTGGCGGTTTGTTGCAACAGCTGCAGGACGAAAGCTATAGCCGAGAGGAATTTTCGGCGTTGCTTCGCCAATTCGGAGAAATCTATCAAAACCGTTTCGGCGTCGCCTACTATGGCGACGGCGAACAACTATTAGACAAAATTGCCCGCCTGCTGCGAGGACAATAACGTCGATTCATTCCCAGCTACATGAAAAAAAGCGATTTCCACTACTCACTACCGGAAGAATTGATTGCTCAAAAACCGTTGCCCGAGCGTAGCGCCAGCCGCATGCTGTGCTTGAACAGGCACAGCGGCGAATTGAGCGACCGGATGTTCGCCGATTTTGTCGACTTGGTCGCCCCCGGCGACTTGCTGGTCTTCAACAACACCAAGGTTATTCCGGCCAGATTGTTCGGCCGCAAAGAGACCGGCGGCAAGGTGGAGATCCTGATCGAACGGGTGCTCGACGACAGGAGCGCGACCGCTCACCTGAGGGCCAGCAAAGCGCCCAAGCCCGGCGCCGTGATCGAATTGGACGACGGCGTTCGTTGCCGCGTGACCGGCAGGGACGCGGATCTGTTTTGCCTGCAATTCGATGCGCAAGAACGCCTGAGCGACATCCTCGACCGCATCGGCCATATGCCGTTGCCGCCCTATATCACCCGCGCCGACGACCAAGAGGATGCGAGCCGATACCAGACCGTTTTTGCCCGCGAGGCCGGGGCCGTTGCCGCACCGACCGCCGGTTTGCATTTCGACCGGGCCGTTATGGACGCATTGGCCGACAAGGGCGCCGCCAGGACGTTCGTCACGCTTCATGTCGGTAGCGGAACCTTTCAGCCGGTCAGGGTCGAAAATCTGGCCGAACACGTCATGCATAAAGAATACTATTCGGTGTCTACCGCTACCGTCGAAGCGGTGCGGCGCACGCGGCGCCAGGGCGGGCGAGTCATTGCCGTCGGTACGACGGCGGTCAGGGCGCTGGAATCGGCATCGCGCAGCGGCGAATTAACAGCGGGTTTCGGCGATACCGATTTGTTCATCACGCCGGGTGGTTTCGTTCGGTCGACGCGCTATTGACCAATTTCCATTTGCCGGAATCCACGTTATTGATGTTAATCGCGGCCTTTGCGGGTTACGAGCCGGTCATGTACGCCTATCGCCATGCAGTGGCAAAGAAGTATCGCTTTTTCAGCTACGGCGACGCGATGTTCCTGTATTGACGGCTCGGCGGTGTACGGCCTTTATGCCTTCGGCAATAGACTCGTTCGGCGCTTTATGTTTTAGTGAAAGCCTAACCCGGAAATTTCACAAAGGCGGTGTCGGCAGTTGAAATAAGTATTAACAACCAAAGCATTGGATTTAACAGGGGGACATGCTTACCTAGTACGGTTTATATCCGAATGGTTTTCTGAACAATCTCGGACTTCGGGTCTTGAACAAAATCACTCAAGCCAGAGCTGGCTACGGCATTCGTGATGTTTGTCCAACGTTCTTCGCCCGATTTTCCGGAAATTCCATTCCCTTTATGAAGTATCCGGGCTATCCCGCTTCAAAAAATCACCACCGAATGAGGAGGAGTCATGAAAAAAATAGAAGAACAACAGGAACTGACTCAGTTTTTGCCGCAGAAGAACCTGATCCAGTTGCGCGGCTATATCATGCTGGGGATCGGGGTGCTGATCTCGCTGGGCTCGATCATCGCACCGGACGTCGGAATGTTGTCTTACAAAAACGCCTGGCTGCCGGTGGCGTCCTTCGTCATTCTGCTGACCGGTATCGTGGAGTCGATCGACACCTATATGTCGAGAAACACCTCGCGCTTTTTCGTCAATTTACAGTTCGCCATATTGGACACGGTGGTCGGCACCGTGCTGTTTTTCAGCCTCAATTACCCGGCCTACAAATTGAGTATCCTGATTGCCGTGTTCCTGCTGGTGAAAGGATTGTTCAGGATTATCGGCGCCTACGCCGGCCAGTTCGCGACCACCAGGCAAACCATGATCGGCGGCGCCGTTTCCTTTCTGTTGGGCATCTTGATTTGGGTGCAATGGCCCGGCGAACCCTCCAGCGCGGTATTGTCATTCTGCCTCAGCGTCGAACTCGCGCTGCGCGGTTGGGCGTTGCTCCGCCTTGCCGAGTGGTTGGGCGCGCACCAGGAATAGCGTCATGAAATACCGAGGCGCACGGTATATAATTAGCGGATTTCGAATGAGCGTCCTGAGTCATGTCCGTATCCAATCCGTTTAGCCCCGAGTTGCCGCAACTTACCGAGACGCCGCTTTATTGGAGCGGTTTGGCCGGTTGCGGGGACTCGTTGGCGTTGGCGTCGGCGATCGAGCGGCAGCAACGCTTGTTTGTGATCGTTACACCGGATAGTCAGACCGCGTTGCGCCTGGAACATGAGTTGGATTTCTTTCTCAACCGGGCATATCCGATCCTCCATTTTCCGGACTGGGAAACTCTGCCTTACGACGTTTTTTCGCCGCTTCCGGAAATTATTTCCGAACGACTGAGAACGCTGGCGCTGTTGCCGGAAATCGGCCGCGGCGCCCTGGTGGTTTCGGTGTCGACGCTGATGCACCGGCTGGCGCCGCGCGAGCACGTGCTGGCCAACAGTTTCGCGGTCGAGGTCGGCGGCAGGTTTAACCTGGAACTGAACCGGGCCAAGCTGGAGGCGGTCGGTTACCATTGCGTATCGCAAGTCTACCAGCATGCCGAATTCGCCGTGCGCGGTTCGATAGTCGATTTGTTTCCGATGGGCAGCAAACAGCCTTACCGTATCGAGCTGTTCGACGAGGAGATCGAATCGATCCGCACCTTCGACCCGGAAACGCAGCGGTCGCTGGAAAAGATCGACAAAGTGGAATTGTTTCCGGCGCGCGAATTTCCGTTCACCGATGCCGCTATCAAGCATTTCCGGCAGTCGTTTCGCGCCAGTTTTCCGGAGGTCACGGAAAAGAATCCGATTTATCAGGACGTCAGCAAGGGGATCGCGCCGGGCGGTATCGAGTATTACTTGCCGCTGTTCGTCGACAGCACCGAAACGCTGTTCGATTATTTGCCCGACAACACGCTGCTGGTGCTGCCGGCTGTATTCAACGAGGCGGCGGAAACGTTTTTTAACGAAGCCGAGGAGCGCTTTCAACAGCGCAAATACGATGCCTACCGCCCGCTGCTGGAACCGCCGCAACTGTTCGTTTCCGCCGAGGAATTGCGCCGCAGAACGGAAAACTTCGGCCGCGTCGTGATCGACTCCAAGGCGGAACACGGCTACGATTACCGCTGCCGGGCGCTGCCCGAGCTGGCCATCGATAGCCGCTTGAAGGAGCCGGCCCAACGCTTGCGCCAGTTTGTCGAAGGCTTTGCCGGGCGCGTCCTGTTCGTCGCCGAAACCGCCGGCCATAGGGAAGCGCTGATCGAAAAACTGAAGCGCCACAAGCTGAGCGTCAAGCAGGCCGACAACTGGCATGATTTCCTGCACGGCGAGCATCACTTGGCCATTCTGGTGGCGCCGATGGATCACGGTTTATTGCTGGACGATCCGGCCATCGCCATCGTCACCGAAAGCCAGCTCAGCGGCGAAAAGGTGCAGCAACGGCGGCGCCGCAGGCAGTCGGCGGCCAAGGAGTTGGAGAACGTCTTCAACAACCTGAACGAGCTGACCATCGGATCGCCGGTGGTGCATCGGGAACACGGCGTCGGAAGATACCTCGGCCTGCAAACCTTGAGCGTCGGCGGTATCGAGGCCGAGTTTCTGACCCTGGAATATGCCAACCACGACAAACTCTACGTACCGGTTTCGTCGCTGCAATTGATCGGCCGCTACAGCGGCGTCAGCGCGGAAAACGCGCCGCTGCACCGGTTGGGCACCGACCAGTGGAGCAAGGCCAAGAAAAAAGCCATGGAGCGGGCCCGCGACGTTGCCGCCGAACTGCTCGATATTCACGCCAAACGCGCCGCCCGCCAAGGACATCAGTTCGCCATCGACAACGACGAGTACGCCGCCTTTGCCGGCGCCTTCCCGTTCGAGGAGACTCCCGACCAGCAATCGGCGATCGAGGCCATTCTGGCCGATATGCATGCGCCGCAGCCGATGGACCGGGTGGTCTGCGGCGACGTCGGCTTCGGCAAGACCGAGGTGGCGATGAGGGCGGCCTTCATCGCCGTGCAAAGCGGCAAACAGGTGGCGGTGCTGGTGCCGACCACGTTGTTGGCGCAGCAGCATTTCCAGAATTTCCGCGACCGCTTCGCCGACTGGCCGGTCAGGATCGAGGTGATGTCGCGCTTTAACACGGCCAAGCAGCAAAAAACGATCGGCGATGATCTGGCCGAGGGCAAGGTCGATATCGTGATCGGCACGCACAAATTGCTGTCCAAGGAAATCCGCTACAAGTCGCTGGGACTGGTGGTTATCGACGAAGAGCACCGGTTCGGGGTACGCCAGAAAGAGCATTTTAAGAAGCTGCGCTACGAACTCGATCTGCTGACCCTGACCGCGACCCCGATTCCGCGCACCTTGAACATGGCGATGTCGGGATTGCGCGATATTTCGATCATCGCGACGCCGCCGCCCAACCGGCACGCCATCAAGACCTTCATCAGCGAATGGATCGACGTGCAAATACAGGAGGCGTGCCAGCGCGAAATCAAACGCGGCGGCCAGGTCTTTTTTCTGCATAACGACGTCAGGACCATGGACAAAATGGCGCGCGAGCTGCACGCTCTGGTGCCGGAGGCGCGGGCCAAGATTGCCCACGGCCAGATGCCGGAGCGCGAGTTGGAGCAGATTATGCTGGATTTCTACCACCAGCGTTTCAACTTGCTGATCAGCACGACGATCATCGAGAGCGGCATCGATATTCCGAGCGCCAATACCATCATCATCAACCGGGCCGACAAGCTCGGCCTCGCGCAACTGCATCAGCTGCGCGGCCGCGTCGGGCGCTCCCATCACCGGGCCTACGCCTATTTCATCGTGCCGCCGAAAACGTTGATGAGCAAGGACGCGGTGAAGCGCTTGGAAGCGCTGGAAGCGTCCGGAGAGTTGGGTGCCGGCTTCATGCTGTCCTCTCACGACATGGAAATTCGAGGTGCCGGCGAACTGTTGGGCGAAGACCAGAGCGGGCAGATCCAGGAAATCGGCTTTACCTTGTATACCGAATTGTTGGAGCGGGCGGTCGATGCGTTGAAATCGGGCAAGCAGCCGGAACTGGATGCGCCGCTGGATATCGGTCCGGAAGTCGATCTGCAGACGGCCGCGTTGATACCCGAGGATTATCTGCCGGATATTCATGCCCGTCTGGTGTTGTACAAGCGTATCGCCAGCGCCGAAACGGCGGACGATCTGCATGCGCTGAAAGTGGAAATGATCGACCGCTTCGGGCTGTTGCCGGAACCGGTCAAGGCGTTGTTCAGCGTCGCCGAATTGAAACAACAGGCGGCCCGGCTGGGTATCCGTAAGCTGGAGGCTTTTGCCAGCGGGGGGCGGGTTATATTCGACGCGGAACCGAAAATCGATACCGCGGTTCTGATTCAATTGATACAAACTCAAAGCCGGCTTTATAAATTCGACGGCGCCGATAAGCTCAGATTTACCCATACCTTCGAAAACCTGGAAGACAAGTTGGATTTTTTGAATCGATTACTGGAACAGCTGACACCGGAGGCAGCGTGATGGAAAAAATGACTTTTACGGGATTGCTGTTGCTTAGCCTGTTCAGCGCGGCGGTTTCGGCCGACGATAAGGCGTTCAAGATCGAACTGGTGATTTTCGCCCAGGACAATCCGAGCAGCGAGATCTTCGACCAGGAACGGAGCGAAATCGAGTGGCCGCGCCGACTCGCCGATCTCGGTAACTATCCGCAGGTGGCGCCGGAACACATGTCTCTGAGCGGGATCGCCGCCAAATTCGAGCGCAGCGCCGGCTATCGGGCTTTGCTGCATGCCGCATGGACCCAGGCCGTCCCGGCCGACAGTATCGGCACCGCGGTGCAGTTGCAGAATTCCTCCGGAAGCGTGAACGGTTTTCTTCGCCTGCAGCGCGGCCACTATCTCTACATGCTCGCCGATTTGGAATACAACCCGACAGGCTCGGTGTATTATCGCCTCAACGAAAAACGCCGCTTCAAATTGAACGAGTTGCATTACCTCGACCATCCCAAGTTCGGCGTGATCGTCAGGGTCAGTCCGCTGTCCTGATGCCGTCCGTCGACCGCTCGCAACCGATCGGCCAGGCGGTCAAACGCGCCGCCGCCGAAGGCACGCCCCTTCGGATCGCGGGCGGCGGCAGCAAAAGTTTTTACGGCAGAGCGGCGAGCGGCCGCGAGCTCGATGTTGCAAGCCATCGCGGTATCGTTAATTATCAGCCTTCCGAGTTGGTCGTTACCGCTCGCTGTGGCACCACGTTAAGCGACCTCAACGGCGTGTTGGCCGAACAAGGGCAAATGCTGGCTTTCGAACCTCCCATGTTCGCCGATGAGGCGACGCTGGGCGGGACGGTTGCTTGCGGCTTTTCCGGTAGCCGGCGGCCTTACACCGGTGCGGCGCGCGATTTCGTTTTGGGCTGCCGAATTGTCGACGGGCGGGGCGAAATTCTGTCGTTCGGCGGCGAGGTGATGAAAAACGTTGCCGGCTACGATGTTTCGAGGTTGATGGTCGGCGCCTTGGGGACGCTGGGCGTGTTGCTGCAGATTTCCCTGAAAGTGTTGCCGCTGCCCGAGTGCGAATCGACCCGCGTCTTCGAGCTGGATACGCCCGAGGCGTTGGCTAAGATGCAGCAATTATCGCTTCAGCCCCTACCTTGTTCCGGGATGAGTTACGACGGGGAACGTTTGTTCGTACGTTTGTCCGGTGCCGAGCGGGCGGTCGCCGCCGCGGGGAGCAAAATCGGCGGCGACCCGTTGGCCGATGGAGAGTACTATTGGCGGCAGTTGAACGAACAACGGATGCCCTTTTTTCGTCCCGGACAGCCGTTATGGCGGCTCTCCGTGCCGCCGGCTACGGCGCCGCTGCCGTTGGCGGGAGCGTGGTATCTGGATTGGGGAGGCGCCTTGCGTTGGCTGAAAAGCGGCGAACCGGCCGCCAAGATTTTCGCCGCGGCCGCCGCCGTCAACGGCCACGCGACGTTGTTTCGGGACGGCGACCGCAGCGGTCATGTTTTCCAACCGTTGAGCGGAACGCTGCAGCGCTTGCAGCGCAATCTGAAACAGGCTTTCGATCCGCACGGCATCCTGAATCCGCAACGGATGTACCGGGACTGGTAATGCAAACCAAGCTGGCCGCTTTCGTCAGGCAACGACCGGAACATGCCGAACTGGAGCGCATTTTGCGCAACTGCGTGCATTGCGGCTTTTGCAACGCCACGTGCCCGACCTATCAATTGCTGGGCGATGAACGCGACGGCCCGCGCGGGCGAATTTATCTGCTGAAACAAATGCTGGAAGGCGAGGCGGTCAGTCGCCTGACGCAAACGCATTTGGACCGCTGCCTTAGTT
>JBNLFT010000066.1:0-13005 GCA_050305675.1 Methylococcaceae bacterium | reverse complement strand
CGGAATTGAGCGAGGATGATTTGGACATCCTTTAACGCCGCTCAACCACCGGCCGGCTGGCGGCGGGCCGAATCGGTTAATCGCCCGCCCGGACGAATCCTGCATTCGCGCTTCAAATTTCGAAAACGCCCCGAATAGTCGCACGGTGGCCGGCAAAGGTTTGGCCGGCGCCGACGGCGCCTTAATTTTTCCAGGAACCGGTTCGCGGCGTCCCCTGCCCGCCTCCACCGCGCCGGTCCGTGCTTCGTCTACGTATTCTGAATCACGATATTGGGGAACTTGCTGCTGTAATCCTTGGCTTTTAACGCCAATTTTCCAGCCATTTTTCTGGCGATGGCCCGGTAAATCTCCGCCGGCCTGCCGTCCGGGTCGGCAACCACGGTGGGTCTTCCGGAGTCCGCGTATTTACGGATGTTGATGTCGAGCGGCAAAGAACCGAGCAGTTCGATATTGTTTTTTTCCGCCATCGCCGCACCACCGCCTGCGCCGAAGATCGCTTCCTCGTGACCGCAGTTGCTGCAGATGTGGATACTCATGTTTTCCACCAAGCCCAACACCGGCACGTTAACTTTGTTAAACATCGACAAGCCGCGCTGGGCGTCTATTAGGGCGATGTCTTGCGGCGTCGTGACGATGACCGCGCCGCTGACCGGTATCTGTTGCGCCAGCGTCAGCTGGATATCGCCGGTGCCCGGCGGCAAATCGATGATCAAATAATCGACGTCGTTCCAATTGGTATCCTTCAGCAGTTGTTGCAGGGCGTTGGTCACCATCGGGCCGCGCCAAATCATGGCCTGGTCCTGGTCGATCAGGTAGCCGATGGAATTGGTTTGCACGCCGTAGGAGATTTTCGGCATCATAGTCTTGCCGTCTTCGCTGGCCGGGTACCCGGACAACCCCATCATGGTCGGGATGCTGGGCCCGTAAATATCGGCGTCCAACAACCCGACATTGGCGCCTTCGGCGGCCAATGCCAGCGCCAGATTGACCGAGGTGGTGGACTTGCCGACTCCGCCCTTGCCCGAAGCCACCGCGATGATGTTCTTGACGTTAGGCAGCGGTTTCAACGCCTGCTGCACGGCATGGGCGATGATATTGACCCTGACCTCCACATCGATTCTGCCTACCCCGGGCAAGCGGCGCAACCGTTCTTCGAGCGTAGCCTTACAATCGGCCACATAGCTTCTCGCCGGATAGCCCAGCTCGATGATCAATTGTACGTCGGTTCCGTCGACGGCAATCTTCTTGACTGCTTTGGCGGACACCAGATCGGTGTCGACATTGGGATCGATGAAGGTTTTCAGCAGATTTTCCACATCCGCTTTGGAAATTTGTGTCATGGAAGACTCCGAATTGAAAAGGAACAAAACCTAGGAATTAGCTCCGGATATAATGCCTCGTCCGGCGAATATCAAGTGAACAAGCCATTTTATGCGCAAGACCATGAAATCGGGTAGATTCTATGCAATAATTACCGGTTCTTTTTTTGTCATGCTAACCGTATATTTTCATGTCAGATAGAAAAATTCTTGTTACCAGCGCGTTACCCTACGCCAACGGCCCTATCCATCTGGGACATCTGGTCGAATATATCCAGACCGACATTTGGGTACGCTTTCAAAAGCAGCGCGGCCACTTGTGCTATTACGTTTGCGCCGACGATACCCACGGCACCCCGATCATGTTGCGCGCCGACCGCGAAGGCATCACGCCGGAACAATTGATCGCCCAGGTAGAGCAAGAGCACCGTGCCGATTTTGACGAATTCGGCGTTGCCTTCGACAACTACCACAGCACGCATTCGACCGAGAACAAGGAACTGTCTGCATTGATTTACCAGCGTCTGCGCGACGGCGGTCATATCAGCAAACGAACCATCACCCAGGCCTACGACCCGGTCAAGCACATGTTTCTGCCGGACCGCTTCATCAAGGGCGAATGCCCCAAATGCGGCGCACAGGAACAGTACGGCGACAGTTGCGAAGCCTGCGGCGCGACCTATGCGCCGACCGAGCTGAAAAACGCGGTTTCCGTGGTTTCCGGCCAGACCCCGATCGAAAAGGAATCCGAACATTATTTCTTCAATCTGGGCGACTTCAGCGCTATGCTGGAAGACTGGACCCGGGCTGGCCACCTGCAGCCGGAAGTCAGCAACAAAATGGCGGAATGGCTGGAAAACGGCTTGCAGCAATGGGATATTTCGCGCGACGCGCCGTACTTCGGTTTCGAGATTCCCGATGCGCCGGGCAAATATTTTTATGTTTGGCTGGACGCGCCGATCGGCTACATGGCAAGCTTCAAGCATCTGTGCGACAAGCTCGCCCTGAATTTCGACGAGTTCTGGGGCAAAGACAGCAACGCCGAGCTGTATCATTTCATCGGCAAGGACATCATATACTTCCATGCCTTGTTCTGGCCGGCAATGCTTAACGGAGCCGACTTCAGAACCCCCAGCGCGATCTTCGCCCACGGTTTTCTGACCGTCAACGGCGAAAAAATGTCGAAGTCGCGCGGCACGTTCATCAAGGCCCGCACCTATCTCGACCATCTGAATCCCGAGTACCTGCGCTACTATTTCGCGGCCAAACTGGGGTCCGGGGTCGACGACATCGACCTGAACTTCGACGACTTCACGCAGCGCGTCAATTCCGATTTGGTCGGCAAAGTGGTCAACATCGCCAGCCGCTGCAGCGGGTTCATCGCCAAACGCTTCGACGGCAGGCTATCGGCGACCTGCGCCGAGCCTGCGCTGTTCCGCCAGTTTACCGACGCCAACCAGGCTATCGCCGAATTGTACGAAAAACGCGAATTCGGCAAGGCGATGCGCGAAATCATGGCATTGGCGGACAAAGCGAACCAGTATATCGACGACAAGAAACCCTGGGTCATCGCCAAGGAGGAAGGCCGCGACACCGAACTGCACGCCATCTGCTCGATGGGGCTGAATCTGTTCAGGTTGCTGGTCGCTTATCTGAAGCCGGTAATTCCCGAGCTGGCCAAGAACGCCGAAGACTTCTTGAACATCGTCCCGCAAACCTGGCCGTCGGACACCCAGCCCTTGCTCGATCACGCGATCAACAAATTCAAGCCGTTGATGACCCGGGTTGAAGCGGACAAAATCGACGCGATTATCGAAGCATCCAGGGAAAGCCTGGAAAAAGAAGCGCCTATGCAAAAGGCCAAGACATGCGAACCGATCGCGGAAACCATCGAATTCGACGATTTTGCCAAGATCGATCTGCGCATCGCCAAGATCGTCAAGGCCGAGCACGTGGAGGGAGCCGACAAACTGTTGCGTCTCACCGTCGATATCGGCGACGAAACGCGCAATATCTTCGCCGGCATCAGATCCGCGTATGCGCCGGAAGAGCTGGAGGGCAAGTTGACCGTCGTCGTCGCCAACCTTAAACCGCGCAAAATGCGTTTCGGCCTGTCGGAAGGCATGGTGCTGGCAGCCGGTCCCGGCGGCAAGGAATTGTGGATATTGAGCCCGGAAGCGGGTGCGCAGCCGGGCATGCGGGTGAAATAACTCCGGTCATAATCCTTCGGCACAACGCTCTAAGCGGGCATTCACTTGCTCAGCTTACATTTAAAGCACCACCGTTTGTTTTCCGATACCCGCGGTGAAACGCTGTGTAAGAAACATTGAGAGAAACCAAGCATGTTTTGCTATCACTGCCAAGAAGCCAAGAAAAATCTGGTTTGCGACACCGCCGGCATTTGCGGCAAGAAAGCCGATGTTGCCGCCCTTCAAGACCTGCTGATGTTCAGTCTGAAGGGCCTGGCATTTTACTGCGACCGGGCGGAGACGTTCGAATTGATCAATGCGAAAACCGATCGCTTCATGGCCAAGGCATTGTTCTCCATGGTCACCAACGTCAACTTCGATCCGGCAGACTTTGTCGAACTGATCGATGAGGCGGTCAGGCGGCGCGATTCGATCCGCAATAAGTTTCTGACTGCCTATAAGCTGAGGCACGGTAGCGAGTTCGACGAGCCGCTGCCCGAAGAAGCGACTTGGCGTTTTGATGCCGTCGACGAGACCGCGTTCGTCGCCAAGGGGGAATCGGTCGGCGTGGACAAAGACCTGGAGCGACTGGATCCCGACGTGCATGCGTTGCAGGAATGTCTGCTGTACGGCGTCAAGGGGCTAGGCTCGCTGGCGGTGCACGCCTTGGAAATGAATGTCGAGCAAGCGGAGCAATACCGCTTTATGCATCAGGCGCTGAACGTTACGCTGGCTGCGGACAATTCGCTGGAGCAGGTGTTGCAGATGGCGCTGCGCTGCGGCGAACTGGGGCTGGCGGCGATGGGCCGTCTGAACCGGGCCAATAGCGACAGATTCGGCGACCCCGAACCGACCACGGTCTACCTGGATACCTGGGACCGGCCCGGCATTCTGGTCTCGGGCCACGACTTGCAGGACATCGAAGATTTGCTCGAACAAACCGCGGGTAGTGGCATCGACGTCTACACCCACGGCGAGGCTATTTCCGCCCATGCCTATCCGGCTCTGAAAAAATATTTCAACCTGGTGGCCAATTACGGCAACGCCTGGCAGGAGCAGAAAACCGAGTTCCCCAAATTCAACGGTCCGATTTTGGTCACGACCAACAGCATCCAACAGCCGAAAAAGACCTACGAAAGCAAGCTGTTCAGCACCGGAATGGTCGGCTGGCCCGAGGTAACGCACATTCCCGACCGCAAGCCGGGACAGCGCAAGGACTTCAGCGCGCTGATCGAATTGGCTTTCCAATGCGACCCGCCGGCACCGTTGACCGACGGCACAACCACCACCGGCTACGGTATCAAGGCCCTCAGCGCGTTGAGCGAACCGATCGCCGAGGCGATCAAGGCGGGCAAGATCAAGCGCATCATCGTTCTGGCCGGCTGCGACGGCCGCCACAAGGAGCGACGTTACTACAGCGAGCTGGCCGAAGCGTTGCCGGCCGATGCGCTGATCATCACAGCCGGCGATACCAAATACCGTTTTCATCAGCTGGATTTTGGCCGCATCGGCGACATTCCGCGTTTTCTCGACGCCGGCCAAAGCAACAATTTCCATGGCATCGTAGTGTGCCTGCAGCAACTGCAACAAAAACTCGAACTGAGCGAGTTGCGGCAGTTGCCGGTCTCGTTCAACATCGCCTGGTACGAACAAAAGACCATATTGATCATGCTGGCGCTGTTCGCGCTCGATTTCAAGAACGTCCGTGTCGGTCCGACCTTGCCGCCCTTTTTCACGCCGAAAATACTGGAGTTGCTGGAGAAAAACTACGGTTTGCAAGGGATCGACAGCGCGCAGAACGATGCCGCCGCCATGATGGCGGGAACTTGATCGGCAAGCCGATGATGGAGCCTTCGGTTACCGATCTTATCGACGCGCTGTTGCCGCAGACGCAATGCACCAAATGCGGCTATGCCGGCTGCCGCCCCTATGCGGAGGCCATCGGTCGCGGACAAGCCGACATCAACCAATGCCCTCCCGGCGGCGCCGACGGCATCGCCAAGCTGGCCGCACTGCTCGGCGTCGAAAAGAAACCTCTCAATCCCGCCTACGGCGTGGAACAGCCGCGTAAAGTCGCCGTCATCAACGAACAGGAGTGCATCGGCTGCGCCAAATGCCTGCCGCCCTGCCCGGTCGACGCCATCGTCGGCGCCAACAAACTGATGCATACCGTGATCGAAGCCGAATGCACAGGCTGCGAACTTTGTATCGCCCCCTGCCCCGTCAACTGCATCGCCATGCTGGAACCCCGCCATTCCTCCCCTTGGGACCGGCAGGCGGGGGACCGCGCCCGCGACCGCCATCAAGCCAAACAGCGGCGCCTGGCTCGGCAGGAACGTGAAAAAGCCGAGCGATTACGGAAACAAAAGCAGCTGTTGGCCAAACTAAAAGCGAATAATCCCTGATGAATCGGCGCTCGCGCGCATAACGGGCACCTCCATGCTTCCGTTCGAAAACACGCGGGCAGCGCCTACCTTCGAAAGGTCCGCTTCGTCTATCGCCCGCAGGACCTTTGACGGCATTGGCAAAAAACCGGCCGATCCGGCTGCTTGCCCCGTTCGCAGCATGGTTTGCAAGACACTGAATTTAATGCTATAGATGCCGCCTCCGTTCACTTCCGCCAACCCCTATGAATCCACTGATTGCCTCGATTTCGCTGTTGGTTTGCAGCAACGTGTTTATGACCTTCGCCTGGTATGCCCATCTAAAGGAGCTGAACGGCAAGCCCTGGCTGGTCGCGGCGCTGTTGAGCTGGACCGTCGCGCTGTTCGAATACCTGTTGCAAGTTCCTGCCAACCGAATCGGTTACAAGGCGCTTTCCGTCGGTCAACTGAAGATCATGCAGGAAGTGATCACGCTCGGCGTGTTTGTGCCGTTTGCCTTTTTCTATCTGAAAGAACCGTTGAAACTGGATTATTTATGGGCCGGCCTTTGTATTCTGGGCGCCGTGTTCTTCATGTTCAGGGATAAGCTGTTTTCCTGACCGGGCAGCGTTACGGCGAGGAATTGTCGCTGCCGATTTGCTCTTTCAGACGTTGATAGTAGCCGTGCCGGTAATCGTTGAGCAGTTGGCTGGTTTTGACTTGGTCGACCCCGCTGTCGGTTAGCGCCAGTTCGGCAAGACGCAAGCTCGCTTCCAGCGTTTCCGAAACGGCGGTATTGGCGCCGTTGAACAATAGGGTTTCACAGTGGCTCCGGCTGCGCCCGCGGGCATGGATCGGCAAGTTCGGATAGTTTTGCCGGATAACGGCGACCAGGTTCTCCGCGTGTTCCCTGTTATCCAGCGCGACGATCAACATGCTGGCGCGATCGGCGCCGGCCGCTTTCAACACTTTCAATCTGCTGGCATCGCCGAAAAACACCGGGAAGCCGTTCAACCGGCCTTCGGTAACCATCTGCTGGTTGTAATCCAGCGCAACATAAGACAACTGCGCGTTTTCCATGATCGACGCAATGCGCTTTCCGACGCGCCCGAAGCCGGCCAATATGATATGGTTCTGCCGGTTTTCGGCGATGCTGGCCGGCGGCTGGTCGTGAGCTTTGCCGGCTTCCAGATACCGGCTCAGTTTATCGCCCAATTTGATCAGAAACGGCGTCAGAATCATGCTCAAGATGATCATCAACGACAAGATCTGCACCCTCGGCTCGATCAAGACGCCGGATACCAGGGCCAGGCCGAACAACACGAAACCGAACTCTCCCGACTGCGACAGCAACAAAGCGACCCTCAGGCTGACGACGTTGCTCAGCCTGCTGAGCCGGCAAAGCGACCAAACTACGGCGATCTTGATAACAATCAACACAGCAACCAGGGCGGCAATCAGCCGGAAATTGCCCAATAACACGCCCAAATCCAGGCTCATGCCTACCGACATGAAAAAAAGTCCCAACAGGATACCGCGAAACGGTTGGATATCGGCTTCGATCTGGTGCCGATAGTGCGATTCGGCGAGCATCAATCCGGCCAGAAAGGCGCCGAGCGCCATCGACAGACCCGCCAATTCCATCAATTTGCCCGCGCCCAACACCAGCAGCACCGCCGCGGCGATGAACACTTCGGAATTTCGGCTGGCGGCAATTCTATCCAGGAACGGATTCAGCAAATAGTGCCCGGCGAATACCACCAACGCGACCGCAAGCACCGCATTGACGGTGGCCCGTCCGATACTGTCGATCAGCTCGGCGCCGCCGCCCAGCAACGAGACCATGGCGAGTAGCGGCAACACCGCGAGGTCTTGCATGAGCAGGACCGAAAACGCGGTCCGCCCGGTAACGCTGGTCAGTTCCGCCTTTTCCGACAGGATTTGCAGGCCGAACGCGGTCGACGACAGAGCCAGACCCATGCCGGCGATCAAGGCCGATCTCAGCGGCAATTCAAGATACAGGCCGAGCAACAGCAGAATGCCGCCGGTAACGATAATCTGCGCCATCCCCAGCCCGAAAACCAGGCGCCGCATGACCCACAGCCGGGCCGGCTTCATTTCTATGCCGATCAGAAACAACAGAAAGACGACGCCGAACTCGGCGAAATGAAAGATGTCGTCGACATTATCGATGATCGCCAGCCCCGACGGCCCGAGCACGATGCCCGCGAACAGGTAGCCCAACACCGAACCGAGTCCCAAATGATGAAACACCGGCACCGCGATTACCGCCGCAGACAGGAGCGCGAATATATCGATTAAAACTTGGCCGTCAGCATGCATAAACTCAATAGTACCGGATGACAGAGAAGGACGGGAGTATGCCCGGCCGAACCGGGCGGGTCGCCGGCGATTCGACAACGGCCGATATTTGTAACGGCAAAGCCGCCCAAGTCGCCAAAGCATCCCTTCAATCCGACCTAAATATTCTGCCCTCCCGGGGGCCGATGAACCCGCGAGGGAAGGAAGTTGAGTCAGTTTACGGGATGCCCGAACCTCGACCGGGCTACAGCAAGAAGATCGTGGCCAATCCCAGAAAGGCCATGAAACCGATAACGTCGGTCACGGTCGTCAACAACACACCGCCGGCCAGGGCCGGATCGATGCCCACTTTGTCCAGTATCACCGGAATGCTGGCGCCGGCCAACGCCGCACACACCAGGTTGATGATCATCGCCGCGCCCAGCAACAAGCCCAGGCTGACGCTCTGGAACCAAACCCCGCCGATCAACGAAACGACGAACGCCCACAGCAACCCGTTCACCGAACCGACCATCATCTCCTTGATCAACAAGCGCCCGGCGTTGGCGCCGCTGACTTGGCGCAAGGCCAGACCGCGCACCACCAGGGTCAAGGTCTGACTGCCGGCGATGCCGCCCATGCTGGCGACAATCGGCATCAGTACGGCCAAGGCGACGATCTCGGCCAGCGTGGCCTCGAACAAGCCGATAACCCACGAAGCCAGGAACGCCGTGAACAAGTTGATGCCCAGCCAAACCGCCCGCCTCTTGGCGCTGGTCATGACCGGGGCGAACATATCCTGCTCTTCGTCCAAACCGGCCATGCTCATGATCGAATGGTCGGCCTCTTCACGGATAATGCCGACCACGTCGTCGATGGTTATCCGCCCCATCAAGCGGCCGTTTTCGGTGACCACCGGTGCCGACAACATGTCCCGTTGCTCGAACAGGATGGCGACGTCGTGGGCCGGCATTTGATAGGGGATGCTGGTGGCATTGGCGTCCATTACGGCCGAAACCTTGGTGTGGCCGTCGTGGGTCAACAAGGCGCTTAGCGACAAAACGCCTTTGAAATTATCGCTTCGATCGACCACGATCAGGCTGTCGGTCGCCGCGGGCATATTGCCGCGCTGGCGCAGATAGCGCAACACCACATCCAGCGTCACGTCGGCGCGGATCGTCAATACGTCCAACGACATCAAGCCGCCGGCGGAATGGTCGTCGTAGGCCAGGGCCGATTCCAGGCGGTTGCGCTGGTGCACGCCGATCGATTCCATGACCTGCGACAACAGCGGTTCCGGCAACACGTGCAGCAGATCCACCATGTCGTCCGATTCCAGGTTTTCCGCCGCCTTGATCAGATCCTTGCGGTCGGTGAGCTTGAGCAGCCCCGCCCCCACTTCGGCATTGACCCGCACCAGGATCTCGCCCATCACGTTGGGCGGAATCACCGCCCAAATCTTCGCCCGCTGTTCGGATTCCAACGATTCCAGGATGTGCGCCGTTTCCGCCGGATACAGGGAATGGATGAGGTTTCTGATGTCGTATTGCGACCCCGTCTCCAATACTTCCAAGGCGCGATCCAATAAGGGCTTTTTCTTTTCTTGCTGTGGTGTAGGCATAATTCACGAGTCCTGATTGTTATAAGTTAGCATCCACATCATGCCGATACGTTGATTCGACCACTCAACGCCGAAGTCGCGACTCGCCTAAGCGTAACGCTTACTATTAATGCAGTTCGCGGTGTCTGACGATAACATTATGCGACGATTGTTGAAAATGCTTGACCAACAAATCGACCAAAAAAACCGAACGATGCTGCCCGCCGGTACAACCGATCGCAACCGTCAAATAGCTGCGGTTATCGGCCTCGAATCTCGGAGCCCAGCGTTCGATGAAGTTCCTGATGTCCTGAAAATACAGTTGCACGACGTCTTCGGCCTGCAGAAACTCGATGACCGCGGGGTCTTTTCCGGTCAGTCCTCTTAAATCGGCGACCCAATAAGGATTCGGCAGGCTGCGGGCGTCGAATAAAAAATCGGCTTCCAGCGGAATGCCGTGTTTGAAACCGAAGGATAGAAACTGGATCATCATCCTTCTTTGGCTGCCTTCGCCCAACTGATTTTTCAGCAAATCTCTCAACTGATGGTAGTGAGTGTGACTGGTATCGATGATGATATCGGCACATTTCGCGACCGGGCGCAGCATATCCTTCTCCATCCTTAACGCTTCTTTCAGCGGAACGTTCTGATCGGTTAACGGATGGCGGCGCCGGGTTTCACTGTATCGTTTGAGCAGTATGTTTTCCTCGGCCTGCAAATACAGGACATCGCACTGGATGCCCTTGCCTCTTATATACTTGAGACTTTCTGAAAAATCAGCCAGTTTTTCGGTCTGGTTCCTGGCGTCTATACCGATCGCGGTCTTGTGGCATACCTTTTTTTCATGCAGCATGACACGGCTGATGAAGTCCTCCAATAGCGCGAAAGGAAGATTATCGACGCAAAAATAACCGCAATCCTCCAGCGTATCGAGCGCGATACTCTTGCCAGAGCCGGACAATCCGCTAACGATAATCAGTTTCATACGAGGCCGGTAAGGAACCAAAGGCAAAAGACTTCGGTGCGCGACTGCCACGCCCTGCCGTAGGAACATCGGGCCGCCGCGGTCTTTCGTCTTTCGCCTTGCATATCTTTTATCGGTGGCTGTTTAGTTTGTCTTTGTGTTTGAGAATTTGTCTGTCGAGCTTATCGACCATCATGTCGATTGCCGCGTACATATCTTCCTGAGTGTCTTCGGCAAACAATTTCGCACCACTGACCTGCACTGTCGCCTCGGCTTTCTGCTGTAATTTTTCCACCGTTAAAATCACATGAATGTCGGTGACGTTATCGAAATGGCGCTTCAACTTGCCTATTTTTTCCTCCACATAGTTTCTCAAGGAATCGGTTACGTCTACGTGATGTCCAGTTACACTTACTTGCATGGATTACTCCTGGTTAAAAAAATGGTTCTAATGGTTTTGATGAATAAAATGCCTAAAGAATCCTTTTCCTCTGGCTGGAAGGCGGAATCGACATCGATTCCCGGTATTTGGCAATCGTCCGGCGCGCGACATTGATGCCTTTTTCCTTCAACAAATCGGCTATTTTACTGTCGCTCAGCGGCTTTGCCGGTGTTTCGCTGCCGATTAGCTCCTTGATAAAGGCCCTAATCGCGGTCGCCGAACATTCGCCGCCGGCGTCGGTCGAAACATGACTGGAAAAAAAGTACTTGAACTCGATTATACCATTGGGCGTGTGCATGTATTTTTGCGTGGTCACCCTGGAAATGGTCGATTCATGCAACTCCAATTCCTCGGCGATGTCGCGCAATACCATCGGCTTCATCGCGATCGCGCCGTGTTCGAAAAAATCGGTCTGTTTTTCGACGATGCTTTTGGCGACGCGGAGCAATGTGTCGTTTCGACTATGCAGGCTCTTGATAAACCAGCGCGCTTCCTGCAAGTGATCTTTCATGCTGACGTTGTCCTTGCTGTTGTCGGCGCGCTTGATCATGCTCGAATACAGCGGGTTGATCCGCAATTTGGGCGCAATATCGGGGTTCAGGCTAACCACCCACTGCCCTTTCACCTTGCTGACGAAGACATCGGGAACGATATATTGCGAATCGAAATTTTGCAGATAGGCACCCGGTTTGGGGTCCAGCGTCCGGATCAAGGCAATCACCTGCTTTAACTGGGATTCGGTCACGTCGAGCCGGCGCATCAGTTTGTTCAGCTCATGCGCCCCCAAAAGATCGAGATGACAGCTGACCAATTCTATCGCTTCTTTTTTGAACGGGGTGTCTTCGGGAAGCTGCTGCAACTGCAAGCGCAGGCAATCTCCCAGATCCAAGGCCGCGACGCCGACCGGATCGAAATTCTGCACCCGATGCAACACCGCCTTCACTTCGTCGAGCTCCAGGTCATCCAGTTGCTCCTGCAGTCCCTGACAAATGTCCTGCAGATCCGTTCCCAAGTAACCGTCGTCGTTGATCGAGTCGATAATCGCGACCGCAATCGCATGATCGCGCTCGGATATCGGGATCATTTCGAGCTGCCACAGCAAATGATCTTGCAGCGTTTCCGTTTTACTGCGAAACGATTCGAACTCGATGGCTTCGCCCGGCTCGCTGCCGGCCGGAAAAGAGGCTTCGAAGACGTCCTCCCAGCTGCTGTCCACCGGTAAATCCTCCGGTATATCGCTTTGCGAGCCCTCGCTGGTAATCTGATCGCTGATGTCGGTCTTTCTTTCCTGACGCTCGCCCCCGAGATGCTCCTCCTCTTCGACTTCGAGCATCATATTGGATTCCAGGGCCTGTTGAATTTCCTGCTGCAAATCCATCGTCGACAACTGCAGCAGTTTTATCGCCTGCTGCAATTGCGGCGTCATGGTCAGGTTCTGACCGATACGAAGTTGTAATGATTGTTTCATAACTTTCGGACTGCTATAAACTGAAATTATCGCCCAAGTACACTTTGCGCACTTCCGGGTTAGCCACCATTTCGGCCGCCGTCCCACGGGCGATAACGCCGCCGTTATTAAGTATATAAGCGCGGTCGCAGATTTCCAACGTCTCCCTGACCTTGTGTTCGGTGATCAAAATTCCTATTCCGCGCTGCTTCAAGTGAGCGATAATTTGCTGCAAATCGATGACCGAAATCGGATCGACGCCGGCGAACGGTTCATCGAGCAGGATTATCCGGCCCTCCTGGGCAAGCGCCCTGGCCAGGAACACCCGTTTACGCTGTCCGCCGGACAACTCACCGATCTGCCGCAACCGAAAAGATTCC
>JBNLFT010000065.1:13000-13249 GCA_050305675.1 Methylococcaceae bacterium | reverse complement strand
GCCATCGCCCGCAAACGGATCACGCCGGTAGTGGTCTCTTCGGTACCGCCGATCACGTCGGGCAAGCAATCGACCCGGGTCTTATGCAGCTCGCTGACCAGATCGGCGCCGTCGTCCATCGTCAATTGCGGCCGGTGATCCAATGCCCGGCCGATGTGCCGGTAATAAGTATCGCCGTCCTCGCCACGTAGCGCGAAGGTGGGCACTTGGAAATGGCGGACCAGCGCCGCCGCAACGTCGTCCTGGGTG
>JBNLFT010000065.1:0-12990 GCA_050305675.1 Methylococcaceae bacterium | reverse complement strand
TGAGCGGATTGCTGGCGCACAACACCAAATCGGCCCCGCCGGCGACCAGCGTCCGCGCCAGGTTGGCGGTCTCGGTCGTAATATGCAGGCAACCGCTGATCCGCGCGCCGGCCAACGGCTTTTCCTCGGCGAATTGTTGCTGCAACCTACGCAGCACCGGCATTTCGGTCAGCGCCCAGTCGATCCGGTCGAGCCCTTGCGCGGCCAGCGCCAAATCCTTGATGTCATGGTTGTCATCGTTCATAGCCCCGCTCCTAGGCCTTAAACCGGCCTGCGCTGTCGCTGCCGTGATCGCCGGTCAGCGGCACGAAGCTGACCCCCAATATCGATTTTCGCCGGGTCTTGCCGTCCGCCTGCTTTTCGACCACGATCAGTTCCTGGTAGCTGTACGGAAAGCCGACCGGTATCACCAGCCGCGCGCCGGGCTTGAGTTGTTGAATCAACGGCGCGGGAATCTCCGGCGCGGCGGCCGTAACGATGATGCCGTCGTAAGGGGCGTGTTCGGGCCAGCCGTCGTAACCGTCGGCGGTCGCCAGCTCGATATTGTCGTAGCCGAGTTTGTCGAACAACTCCCTCGCTTTATCCGTCAGCGGCGAGATAATCTCGATGCTGTAAACTTTTTCGACCAGGCAGGACAGAATCGCGCTCTGGTAACCGGAACCGGTGCCGATTTCAAGGATACGATCGCCGGCCTTGCTGTTGAGCAATTCGCTCATCAGCGCGACGATATACGGTTGGGAAATGGTCTGCCCCATGCCGATCGGCAACGGCCCGTTGTCATAGGCGCGGTATCGCAGTTCCGGCGGAACAAATTGGTGCCTCGGCACCTTTTTCATCGCCGCCATGACCCGGTCGTCGAAGGCGTCTATGCCGGTTTCGCGACGGGTCAAACGGACTTCCATCTCTATGTCCTGTAACATGCGCTGCACTTCGTTCATGCATCAACCTCCGCCGCGGCGTTCGAAAGACCTCTTCGGCATTCCACCACACTGGCTGGCGTTTTTCAATCGGGAACGCAGCCGACGGCCGAAACGGATAAGTCGGATGAAATATCGGAAACAAGGAGCAACGAGGTTCGTGGCTAGCCAGCGACAGCGGCTAGGTGTGGCGTGCGGTTATCGCGTTCGATCGGTATCGGAAACTTTCGGAACGACTCCGGCTACCGTTTGCTTGATCGGCAGCGCCGTTGCCGCGCGGCCGATATTAAGGGAAATTGACTCCCGAAGCCGCTCGAGCGACGGTCAACGCCTTAGTTCATCCCCAGCTCCGCCGCCAACGTCTCGATATCGCCCGACCTCCAGGGAGAGGCCAGGATGTGCTGCATCAGGTTCCTGGCGCCGGCCTCGTTGCCAACCTTCTGCTCCGCCCGCGCCAGCAGGTATTTCGCTTGCCCGTTCGCCCGCCATCGGTGATTCCGGCGGGCATATTCCAGCAGCCGTCGATCGACCCCGCGGCGTTTCAACAACGATTCGACGAAATGGCCGACCGCGGCTTCCGGGAACAAACGGTACTGCCCGTCGAACAATGCATCCGCCCGGGCGTATAATTCGTTGGCCTCCGGGTTGCCTTCGGCCTCGTAAATCACGCCCAACGCACTGAGAAATTCGGGATTGCGGGTTTGTTCGATCACCGTCCGGTAAAGTTCGACCGCTTCGTCGCGGCGGCCAAGTAAGGCGTAAACTTCGGCGATATGCTCGCGAACCAACCAGTAACCGGAATAAGCGCGCTCCGCCAGCAAATAATGATTCAACGCATCCCGATAATGCTTACCTTCGAGGTCGATGAGGCCGCGCTGCAATTCCAACCAGGCGAAATGCCGCATTTGTTTGACCGAAAGTAAGTCCTGCGCCTGCCGGTACAACGCATCGGCCGCTTCCGGTTCGCCGGTATGCATCTTGAAGTAGGCCAACCGGGCCAGATTATCCCAGCTGGGATTTTCCCGGCAGATCTCGGCGAAAGCTTGCCCGGCAATCTGGTACTGCCCCTGCTGCAGCGCAATATCGGCCTTGAGGATTTCGCCTTGGGGGCTGCCGCCGTAGCGCTCCAGCGCGATCAAATCGGACTTGGCCTCAGCCAGCCGATGCAGTTTGAAATTGAAATTGGCGTGAAACAGATACCATTGCTGGCTGGGGCCGAAGCTTGAAAACGCCCGTCGCAATGCTGCTTCGGTTGCCCGGTAATCGGAAAAATCGTTGGTCAGGCCGGCGCGGCGATAAAGCTGATAAATAAGGCGCAGCGCATCTTGCTCGTTTTCCCCGGACGCTCGTTGCCCCAGCCGTTCGATCTCGGCGCCGATTTGCCCTAGCTCGATCCGATAGTCGGTCAGCTTGTCGTCGATCGGAACGATGTATTGGCAACCGACACCAAGCAGCGGCAGGACTACCGGTAATACATACGCGATTAGCGTCTTTAAAAAAACCGGCAATGCGTCCCTGCATTGCCTTGCCCCTATAGAGTCGGTGAAGAATGTCACATGCCGCCCTGCTCCGGCCAGGGTTCGGCCAGATAAGGAAATTCGCCGAGGAACTCCTTGTCGTTAAAACGCGGATTCGGAACGGTCTTCGGCTCGATCGGCGCGCCTTCCCACAACGCCGGATTATTGAGTGTTTCGATATCGCAAGGCCTGTCGCCGCAGTGTTGGCTCATATCGAGGAATACCGCCAGAAAACGGGTGGCGACCTGGTCTTCCAGGCGGCGGCCGTAAGGCCAGGTGCCGTTGGTGTCCATATCGACCGAGGTCAGATTCGGTATAAAGACCTCGAACGTGCGTTTCAGCGGAATGTCCTTTCCGCTCCGGTTCCAGGAATCGTCCGGCATGTTCAGCTGCTGAAAGATACACTTTTTTACCCGCGGCAATGCCTCGATAGCCAGCTTGTAAGTCTTGTGCACGGAAACCGGAGAATTGCCGTGATCGAAGCAGGTGGGCAGTCCCAACGCACTGATCGACGGGCCGAAACCCCAGCCCAAATGGGCGAAGCGTTTCGTGAATTCGCCCAGTTGCTTCAGGTTGTTGACCCCGACACGACTGTCGTAGCGCAGGCTCAATGCGGCATCGGAAAACGGCACGCCGTCGTGGTCCACCTGATGGTAATCGGCATCGTTGGTGTCGAACTCCTTCCGTTCGGAAAACAACGACGTCACCCCTTGCCAAAATCGACCCCACGCGTTTGGCGCATGGGCAGCGATCTTGCTCGAGGCCTTCCGGATATAGCTGCCGCCCCACAGCCGCACGATGCGTTCTTGCTCCGGATGCCGCGTGATAAAGGCCAGCGGGATTTCGAAGCTAAGGGTGTTGACGTTTCTGCCGGCCTGCGCATCCTGGCCGTCGTAGACGAAGCGGAAGTTGCCGTTTTGGTCTTTCTTGAAGGCGTTGCCTTTCCATTCGTAGGGTCCGGGAGGCAGCTCAAATTTTTCGCCCCGGCCGTGCATGGGGTGGGCCGGATCGAAATTGAACAACTCGTTACCCTCCAATTCCAGCAACGTTTTCGGTATCGGCAGTTCCGCCAGAGTCTGATAGTCGGCGACCGGGACCTTATAGTATTGCGGGGCGTAGTTGATCGAACGGAAGAATCCGTGCAAGGTATTGAAAAAGGCATCGTCCCTGCCGCCGATGAAGGCCTTGATCCGGTGTCCGTCCGGCGTATCGACCGTCGCGACCCGGTTGGTCTCCAGAACTTTGTGAAAGTTGCCGCCGGGAAATCCCAGAAAATCGACCCGCGCCTGGTTGTTGTCGTTGAATGTGACCTTAATCACCGGCGCGTTGAAATTGAAATAGGTCTCTTTGATCGAATCCAGGTAATCGATCACCGTATCGATATCTTCCTTGCCCCGGTAATCGCCGATCCGAGGCGAGGCATCCAAATGTATTTTATACATCAGATCCGGGTCGAACACGCCAGTTTTCGGAACCGGGGCGAACGTCAGCTGCACCACTACGGCATCGCCTTGGCTGTTGTCTGTCGACGGATAACCGAATATATCGTACAGATCGGCGCCGCTCATCGGCACATCGTCATAGATGGAATTGACCGCGTTGGGATCGTTATGATCTGCCGATTGCGCCGGGACCGACGCCAACAGCAGGTTCAACGTAACCAGTCGCACGAAATTTACCGCTTTCATAGGAACTCTCCTTTATAGACCGATCTGACCGCAACGACGATGAATCGAATTTTATGGCCCCAATAACGCCGCAAACTTCAGTTTCGAGTCAGTAAGCATACTGTCGGCTATAGCAAAACCCAATTCCCGGTATGCTTCGAACTGAACATCGTCGAAAAATTGATCGGCCGTGCTTTGATCGGGAAAATCGGGTTCCTGCGCCTTATAACCTTTGACCTTGAAGCTGGCCTGCTTAATCAGGGTCGATTTCAGATAAATCAACGTCCCTTCGCTGCCGTCGGCATAATGAACGCTACCCGTCATATAGCCACGCGCCGAAAATTTGGCGCCGGGTGGATACTCGGCGCCAGCAGGAGGCACAGGTAGAAGCTGATCGGGGCCGTATTGATCGTCATGGAAATCGACCCGGGCGCCAAAATCTGTCTCGATGCGCCTGATAGTGGTTTGAAAATCGGAAAAGCTGAAGTCGGCATCCTGGCCGCCGTCGCTGACCAGAATCAGGCCGGCCTTGCGCCGCACCAGCTCGTAAACGGCCATATTCTCGAAGTGGCCGCCGTCGCTCAATTCGATGAAGGCTTCGTTCTCGGTGAATCCCTTGATGTTGAGTGCGCTGCCCAACGCATATAGCGCGCTAGGATTGAAATGATTGGCGATTTTATTGAACGGCGGCCTGCACGGATTGTGCGCCCAATAACCGAGACGCAAATTCAACAGCGTCATGACCAGCGACAAGACCTTGTTGCGGGTTACGCCCTGCCCGCCCACGGCGGCATTGGGATTGATCGCCGCGCCGGAGATCGCGAAAGCGGTCGCCAGGGTCATTCTGCCTTCCATGTAGTGGTGGGTCGGGCACCAACCGGTGGCGTTGCTGCCGCAATAAAGCGGCGACAGTAAAAAATTGTCGCCGCCGCGCGCCTTGTAGGTCGGGTTTTTCGAATCGGCCAGGACCACATTGGTATTGATCAGATGGTAGGGCGAGGTCGGATCGGCCGGATCGTTGAAGCCGCACAGATAGGCCTCGTCGGCGCCTTTGGCCATGCCCGTTTTATTGGCCAGCGCGGTCGCGATATCCGGCATGAAGTTTTCCATCAAGCGGTCGCGGTAAAAGCGATTGACCGCTATGTAGTTCAGGTTGGCGAAAATACCGGTAATTACCGGCAACGCCACCAAGACGGCCACCCAGACTCCGAATGCCGGTTGCCCAAGATTCCAGAGCGCATAACCCATTTGGAAGGCTACCGCGAAAAAGCCGTAAAGCACCAGCGCGGCGGCGATGGGAACGACGATCCCCAGCGGTTTCTTTTCGCCGGCGCCGAGCCGGCCGACAAATTCGCGCACATGCATGCCGATGCCGACAATCAGCGCCAGCGGCCCGATAGTCACGAAATAAGAGGTCGCCACCGGCAACAACCCGATAACCGCCAACACCAGCATCAGCGGCAATAGCTTGGACGACAGGGTCTCCGACATCCGCCGCAGCCAGTACCAGCAATAGCCGCCGACACCGCCGCATCTGCCGCTGCGACGCAACCAGGTGATTACCGAATAGATCACGATACCCAGCAGCATCAGTCCCGCCAGCAAAATGACAATCCGCAACAAGAATTCATAGCCCAGGAAGGCCTCGTTCCATTGATAGACGCCGTTGGGTATTTTTGCCAACAGTTCGCCCAGCAGAGGGCTCTCGGCAAAGCGCTTGAACAAGGCAAGCTGTTGCGGCAGCCAAAAACCGGCAACCAACAGTAAAACCGCCAACGGCAACCAAACGATCAGATTAAGCAAGGTGCCGCGCAATACCACGCCGAGCAGGGCAAAGAGATTGATTCCGGCCCCCGGATTCAAGTAATGGCCGTGGTCGCGCAGATAATTCAAGACGGCTCGCTGCTCGGGCTTGTCTTCGGGCGAACGATGCGGGTCGGGCGAGTCGCTGCCGAACGGGAAATTGGCTTTGTCGGCGCCAAACGGCCGGCCGCCGTCGCTACGTTCGGCGTTGGCCTTGGTGCAGAGAAACCAGCTCAATGCCGAACCGATATAGCCGCCTCCGGAAACGGTGGAAAGATAATCGAATTTCTTGAGCAGGTCGTGGTGCGCCAATGCCTGCATCACGCCCAAGGCGAAGGTCGCCGAGCGGATGCCGCCGCCGGACAAGGCCAGTCCGTTAAGATGTTTCGGCACCTCGCCGCCGCTGGTGCGCCGGTTTTTTTTGCGCCACGCTTTGATGTAGTCGGCCTCCGCAGCAAGCAAGCGGGTGCTCGCCCGTTCCATAGCCAGGCGACGACTGTCCGGTTGCTCGGCGCTGCCGGAAGCAACCGCTTCGATTCTCCCTTCGTTGCTCAAGCGGTCCATAATCCCCCCGTGACGGCCCGCGGCCGCTCACCGGAAACGGCCCCTAAGCGACGGTCAGTAGCCATGGGCATCCCTGCCGATCACATCGGCCGCCTTTTCCGCGATCATGTAGATCGAGGAAACGATGAAGAACCCGGGAATACGCGGAAACACCGAGGCGTCGACCACCCTGAGCCCTTTGACCCCCCTTACCCGAAAGTCGCCGTCCAACACCGCCATCGGGTCGTCCTCGCGGCCGATCGGACAGGTACACGAGGCGTGATGCCCCCAGGCGTGGTACTTCACGAAATCGCGCAGTTCGTCGTCGCTTTGCCGTTGCTCGCCCGGCAGCTCTTCCTCGGCAATCAGGCCGTCGGCCTTTAACGGCGCGGTCAGGCTGCGTACGAATTTGATGCCTTCGACCACCGAATCGAGATCCTCGCCGTTGTCGTCGCTGCCTTCTTCGAAATAACGGAAATTGATATACGGACGGTCCCTGGGGTCGCTCGATTTCAATCTGACGACTCCCGCGCGATTGTTGGTGTGCGCCTTCAACACCGCCCACGTCAGGTAATTGAGATGCTCTTTGATCAGCGTCGAATAGTTGGGGAAATAACCCTTGAATTTGCCCAGCAGGGCGAAGCAAAACAAATCGGGTAACGGCCGCTCCGGCAGCGAGCGCTTGATCACCGCCAGCACCGCGCCGTTGGTGGTATAAACACCGCTGCGTTTACTTTCCCACTCCTTATATTGCGGATCGCCCTTGGCGTACTTGGCGTCGTCCAGCACCTCCCAGCTGTTGAAATTCATCCGGTTGACGACGCCGACTTCGTAACGATCCTGCAAGTTGCTGCCGACGCCGGGCAAATCGACCTTCACCTCGATATTGTGTTTTTGCAGCTCCTGTTTCGGACCGATCCCCGACAACATCAGCAATTGCGGCGTGTTGTACGCTCCCCCGGCCAGAATCACCTCCCTGGACGCATAAGCGGTGCGCGCTTCCCCGGCCTCCTTGTTCGGATCGTGATGAGCCCGATACAGTTTTTCGCCTTTCAGATATTCGACGCCTATGGCACGGTTGTCGTCGTCCAGGATGACTTTGGTGACCAGCGCGTGCAATTCGATGGTGATTTGTTCGGGATGTTTCTGGTGAGTGACCAATAACCGCTCGCGGGTACCGTGGCGGGCATGGTTCTTGGTCGCCAGCGGCGGATAACGCAATCCCACGGCGTTCTCCCGCACCAGTCGCCAGTCGTTGGGATCGGCCAATCCCTCGAGCTGCCATTCGATCCGCTTCAGCGGTTTGGGCAGTTTGGCGAATTCCTGTTTGACCGAATCCTTGATGGCTTCCAACAGCGGCTTGTCGCGCAGCGCCGCTTTCGGTATCGCCTTTTCGGTCTGAAACCAGCCGCGCCAACCGTGCCGGCTCGGATTGAGGCCCAGCCAGGATTTCAGGCGTTCCAGCGGCCGGTGCTCGCAGTTTTCCATGCGTTCGAAATACTTGCGCATGTTGTCGGCGTTCCAGGACTCGTCTCCGGTAAGCTTGGCCAAGTCGTCCCAATCGTCGTTATGGGGATAAACGGTGATCATCGCATTATGCGCGGTACAGCCGCCCAAGCAACCGGAGCGCGGATACAGCACCCCGCCTTTCTCCTTGGTGTATTTCGGATCCTTGGCCTGCAACGCTTCGTCGCCGTAGTGCCTGACAAAGAAGTCCCATTTCATGGCTTCGTTTTCCGAGGCGAAGGTATGAAAAACCGGCACGTCGTAATCGCCGGGCAATCGGTTTTCCTTCGGATAGGGGGGATCGCCGCCCTGCATGAAATGCGGATCGCCGCCCGCCTCCAACACCAACACCTTGTGTCCCTGCTCCGCCAATCTGGCGGCAACGGTTCCGCCGCCCGCTCCGGACCCGACCACGATGTACTCGAAATCGGCTTGTTTGTATTCGCTCATCTTCTTCCTCCCTCGCTCAGGATCGAGCACCGGTTCTCATTGCTGTCGTACGGCTAAAGCCCCCGCTCCGTGCGCGGCGGGGGCCGCGCGCCTCACATGGTCTTCAGGAAGGCGATCAGCGCCATCTTGTCGTCGTCGCTAAGCCCCGGTTCGTCCTGATCCCTCAGGTAATCGGTGCCGAAATAATGACCGCGGTTGACGATGTAGTCCGGGCATTTGGCGGCCTTGACCAGCGGATCGACCAAATCGGCAAACACCTTGGCCGCCTGCTCGTCGGTCGCATCCTTAGGCAGCGACTTCAGGTCTTTCTTGATTTTCAGCAGCAGTTTCAACAACTGGGCCTTATGCTTGATGCGGTCGATGATGCCGTCGCGCCGGTCCAGATCGATGCCGCTGAGCAAGTTGACCGGCGTACCCTTCGGGATCGGTCCCAACTCGATGCCCCGCTCGCCGACCAGGCTGCCGCGGCTGATCACGTCGACCAGTTTTTCCAACAGCTCTGGTACATAGCCGGAGGGAATGCGCAGATAACTGGTCGCGGAGGTTCTGTCGACCCAGCCCGGCAGCATTTTCCCGGACGCCGTCTGGTATTGGATATTGCCTTTGCGTTTTTCCGGCCACAGCATTTTGCCGATCGAATCGTTGAACGACTGCATCCTGGCGTCGACCGACGGACTGGGGTTGAATTTACCCACCGAATTGTTGAGCAGGAACGGCGCGGTGGACCACAGGCTGACCAGCGAGGCCGGCCGGGTAAAGCCGACGCCGCCGGCCGGCATATCGAACTGCCAGGGCTCGCCGGTCACCGGATGGTGCACCGTGTATTTGCCGACCGAAGGCAGATTCTTGTAGGACTCCGACGAGAAGTTGTCCCAGATGTTGTCCCTGATCGCATTGGTCGCCAACGGACTGCAGGCCTGGGTTTCCAGCAAGGTCACCGGAATCCTCAACTCGGTCGACAGGAAATTGTCTTTGAGAAAATCGTCCTGCTTGACGATGTTTTTCATCCCGTTCTTGAATTCGTCGGTTTTGGTCCATTTCCAATAGCCGTTCCAGCAACTGAGATAATTTTTGCCGACGCAGCCTTCGGGGAAGAAGGAAAACGCTTTCTCCGGCAACTTGCTGGAATGGCAACGGGCGCAGCGTTCGGCGAACACGTCCTTGCCCTTGGCCAGCGTGGCGTCATCCTCGGTCAGATATTTGTCGCCGCCCGGCGCCTTGCTCAAATAGTCCGGCTGGGCGCTGGCCAGGAAGAATAATGCCAGATTCGGCGTCTGCGACTCGTTCACTTGCCAAAAAACGGAGTTTTTGCGCGCCGTCTTGATCGGTATCGGGGTAATTTTCTTGCCGCCGATCAGCGGATTGAAATGTTCCAGCCATTCTTCGCTGAACAAGCCGATATTGACGAAGACCCGGTTCAACGCCCCCAAGGCGCCGACCGAATCGGCACCGTCTTTCAGTACCCGCGGCGTAAAAACAGTATCGGGCGCTTTGTAGAACGCGCTCAACGGACTGTCCTCGCCGACGTATTCGTTCAATTGCTTGTTGTCGTGGCCGCCGCCGGAAAGCGTCTCCTGTCCGAATTTTTTCGCGATCGCCAGCCGGGCCCCGAGGTTGTAGACCGCGTTCATCGTGCGCGGGTTGTTGATATAGTCGGACGACACCAACGACGTATCGAGCGCTCCCGGACGAGAGGTATGGAACAATTGGTACGGAAAATCGGAAGGGTCGGCGGTCCAGGTGAATATGCGGTCTATCCAGAAATACTGGGCGCCGGGATTGGAGTTCAAATTGGCCCATTGCGGGTTTTCGGGGTCTGCGGGCGGATTTGCGGGATTGGGCCCGACATGGCAAAAACCGCAGGACATCCCGACCCGATAAGGCCTGATCAGATTCTTGTTGTTATAGTAGCTGGGGTCGCTGTAAAAGAGTTCCGGATCCCATTTTTTTTCCGCCTCTTCGTCGAACGCGGGATTTGGAAACAACCGCAAGCCGACGATGCCGGTGGCATAGCCGTAAAACGACCCGACCGGTATGTTCTTGCCTCGCGCGCCGATTTTGACCCCGGGGTATTTTTCCTCGTTTTCGAACGGATCCGTGGGACAGTCTTGTTTGCGCACGTCCAGCCATAAGCCGAAGCGGTCCTTATTGGGGCCCTTGGCCTGCTCGAAACAAGGCTCGTTGACCAGCCCGAGATACTGCCAGCGATTGCCGCGGTTGAACTTCAGGCTGGGATGACTGGAGAGGGTCTTTAAAAAATCCAGATTGCCGCGGCTTTCGTAACCCAGCTTGTCCCACAAACGATCGTTGCCGGCGGTCCAAACGATCCAGTTGTTGCGCCCGATAACGGCAGCCTTGACCGCGGCTTCGGGGGTAATCCCCGGGGCGTAGGGGTCCAACGCCTTCGCCACCGCTTGCGGATCCTTGGTGATGCCGTAATCCATGTCCCGATAATAGTCTTCGTCGGCGGCTGGAAAACTCTCCACGGCTCTGCCGGCGCATTTCGCTTCGTCGACAACCTTCCCAGCTCCGCGCTGATCGCAGGGCTTGTTTTTGTCGAACAAAGCCATGCTGTTACTGCTGAATCCTGCCAACAGCAACAGCAATGTTCCTGTAATAAACACAGGCATACCTTTCATTGGCTGAAACATTTTTCTCCCCCTTAATGGCGCTGTTAAAGCAACTCTGAAGCCGTCGTAGACGCCGGAAGCCGATGACACCGAATTGGATTCGCGCGCATAGTCGCCGGACGGGAACGCCGATTCTTAACTTTAAGTTAAGCGGCCATTGGATTGCAAGGCCATCTACAAAATAATCGCCTTAGTAAAAACAATGATTTAAAACAAAAACCAAGCCCTTTCTCTACTCTCAAGGCTACTTGAATTCCGGAAAATTGTCCTGACCCAAATGGGTCATTCTTGACAATTTCGCTAAAGAATTGACAATCAGGATATATCGCATCCAACAATACTTTCGGTTAACTTTGACTCGGCAGGCTATGAAATTTTTCACTGCGCCGGACGCATTGCGTAAGTTATATTGGCGTTAAGGCCGCCGTCGAAGTCTGATGTTATACGGCTACTCTTGTGAATGAGCGCCCTATCGAACAATAACTAGAATAAAGGAGGGGACATGGATCAAATCATCGAACCGGTCGACCTGAGCTCCCTGCTGGCGCACGCCCCCGGAAATCCCGTTTTATGGCGGCAATTCCTCTCCATGCTGGCCCGGCAGCTCGATTGCGAATGCGGTTTCATGCTGGTCAGCGATTTGCTGGAACGGGAAAACACCCATTTCCTGTACAGTTTCAATTTATCCTCCGAATTTCAAGACGACTACGAAGACCGTTTGAACAAATTGGATTTGTTCAACCATGTTGTCTGCAAGCAACCGCGCCGCGTCTTTTGCAGCCAAACGATGGCGCCAAGTTATTGGGCGGAAAACAGCAGCAAGCCGCTGCGCAACCTCGCCCTGGCATACCGCTTCGGCACTGCGATTCCCTGCAACCACCGCCATGCCCTCAGCGTGTCGGTCGGCCGGCGACAGGCGTTCAGCAAGCAGGAACAGCGGAGCGGCATCGACGCCTTGCAGACTCTCCTCCCGATGCTGGAACAATCCCTGCATGAAGAGAAACGCCATAAGATCAACAGCCAAATTTTTCACCATTTGGGAAAACGCTTCGACGCCTATATCATCGTCGACCGGGATCTAAACGTCCTGTTCGCCGATCCGGTTCAAAGCGCCATCATCAGTGCGATGGATTGCGTCAATCTCAACGGAGACAAACTCGACCTGAACAACCAGGGTGTCGAACAGCGCCTGTTGGAACTGATCTCCAACCGCCGGGGGCAAGCCTTTGCACAAAATCAGTGCCTGTCCTGCCAAATCACGCTGATCCCGATTTCGTCGCTGGAAAACCTTTACCACTGGGAATGCCACAAGGACGGCTATATTCTGGCCTTCACCCACGACCAATACATCAATCCGGCGGTCGAGCGGCTGACGGAGATTTTCGAGCTATCGAAGTGCGAAGCCGTGTGTGCGCTTCATTTCCTGCAAACCCCCTCGATTCCCGACGTCGCCACCAGCACCTGCCGCTCGCAGGAGACGGTACGCAACCATCTCAAACGCACCATGCAAAAAATGGGCGTGCACAACCAGGCCGCCTTGATGAAGAAATTGATGGCGCTGTCGTCCTTGTGACGGTTGGCCCCCCGCTTTTTATTCGGTAGCCTTTGCCGGCAAAGGCTCGCGTCCTCGGCGCCCGTACATGCCGATCAACGCCATAAACCAGCGCGTGGCCAGCAACCGCACCACCAAATCCCCAAGACCGGCCGACAACGCATCGCTCAGCAACAGCAGGCGCGGCTGCCAGGGAACAACGACCCGCGGCGAATGCCTGCCGACCGCCTTGACGATCGCCCGCGCCACCGCCTCCGGCGTGAGCGCTTTCATATAGCGAAACGGTGCCGGCATGTCGGCACCGTCGACGCCGTGAAAAAAAGCCGTTGCCGTCAACGCCGGATGCACCGTGACGACACCAATTCCGCTACCCTTAAGTTCCTGCCTCAGAGCATCGGAAAACCC
>JBNLFT010000064.1:0-13377 GCA_050305675.1 Methylococcaceae bacterium | reverse complement strand
CAGCTCGCGCGCCAATTCGACGATGGCCTCGGCGAACCCGTGCCAACTGGTCGAACCGCCGGCCGTCAAATGGTAAAGATCGGAGGCGAACTCGCCGTCCTGTTTCTCGCGCAGCGCCTGTTTCACGACATGGGCGGTCGTTTCGGCGATCAGGCGGGCCCAGGTCGGCGCTCCGGTCTGGTCGGCGACGATCCGCAGCTGTTCCCGTTCCGCCGCCAACCTGAGCATGGTCTTCATGAAATTTTGGCCGCGCGAGGCGTAGACCCAGGAGGTCCTTAAGATCAGATAATCGGCTCCGCAGCGCGAAATCGCCTGCTCGCCGGCCAGCTTGGACCTTCCGTAGCTGTTCGCCGGGTTGGCGGCATCGCTCTCGTGATAAGGACGGTCCAGGGTACCGTCGAACACATAATCGGTAGAATAATGGACCAGCAACCCGCTTCCCGCTTTCAGCTCATTGGCCATCACTTCGGGGGCCGCTGCATTGATCGCCTGCGCCAACTCGGGCTCCTGCTCCGCCTTATCGACGGCGGTGTAGGCGGCCGCATTGACGATCACGTCCGGCGCGATACGGCGAATGCCGGCCCGCAATCGGTCCGGATCGGCCAAATCCAGTTGCTGCCGGTTGGCGGCGACCACCTCCCCCAGCGGCAACAAGGTCCGCGCCAGCTCCCAGCCGACTTGGCCGTTGCATCCCGTTACCAAGATTTTCATGCGAAATACTCGGCGTTTTCGAACGCCACGCCCTGCCGGTCCTTGCCGGACAACCTCGGTTCGCCGTCCAGCGGCCAGTCGATGGCAAGCGTCGGATCGTTCCACGCGATGCAGCGCTCGTGCTCCGGCGCGTAGTAGTCGGTCGTTTTATACAGAAAATCGACGCTTTCCGACAGCACGACGAAACCGTGCGCGAAACCGGGCGGCACCCACAACTGGCGATGGTTGCTGTCGCTCAATTCGGCGCCCACCCAGCGCCCGAAAGTCGGCGACGAGCGGCGCAGGTCTACGGCCACGTCGAACACGCTGCCGCGGCCGACAAACACCAGTTTGCCCTGCGCGTGCTCGATCTGGTAATGCAGACCTCTTAAAACGTTTTTGCTGGAACGCGAGTAATTGTCCTGCACGAACTCGGTCCGGACGCCGGTTGCCTCGGCGAACGTATTGCGATTGAAACTCTCCTTGAAAAAACCGCGCTCGTCGCCGAACACCTTCGGCTCCAATATCAATACCTCCGGAATCGCCGTGGCAATCACTTTCATCAGAATACCTTTTCCTGTAGCAAGCGCAGCAAATATTTGCCGTAGTTGTTTTTCGCCAGCGGTTCGGCCAAGCGTTTAAGCTGTTCGTCGTCGATCCATTTCTTGCGCCAGGCGATCTCCTCCAGACAGGCTATTTTCAGGCCCTGGCGGTTTTCGATGGTCTGGATGAACTGCGAGGCGTCGAGCAACGACTCGTGGGTACCGGTATCCAGCCAGGCCATGCCGCGTCCCATGATCTCGACCGACAACTGCTGCTGTTGCAGATAGCGTCTGTTGACATCGGTAATCTCCAGCTCGCCGCGGGCCGACGGTTTGATCGACTTGGCGATCTCGACCACCTGGCGGTCGTAAAAATACAGCCCGGTCACCGCATAGCGCGAGCGCGGCTTGGCCGGTTTTTCCTCGAGACTGACGGCAATGCCGTCGTCGCCGAATTCGACGACGCCGTAGCGTTCGGGGTCCTGCACCGGATAGGCGAAAACGGTGGCGCCCTCTTGCTTTTGCGCCGCCCGCCGCAACATCGGCTCGAAATCGTGGCCGTAGAACAGATTGTCCCCCAGCACCAGCGCGCTTGCATCGTCGCCGACGAAATCCTCGCCGATGATAAAGGCCTGGGCCAAGCCCTCCGGAGCCGGCTGCACCGCATAACTGATCTCTATGCCCCATTGCCGGCCGCTGCCCAGCAGATGCTCGAAGCGGCCGATGTCTTCCGGCGTCGAAATGACCAACACCTCCCGAATGCCGGCCAGCATCAACACGCTGAGCGGGTAATAGATCATCGGCTTGTCGTGGATCGGCAGCAGCTGCTTGGAAACCGCCAGCGTAACCGGATGCAGGCGGGTACCGGATCCGCCCGCCAGAATAATGCCCTTCATCGTTTAGCCTCCCGTGTTCAAACCGAGTCGTTCCCGTTGATAACTGCCGTCCTGGACTCGCCGCCACCACTCGGGATTATCGAGATACCACTGCACCGTCTTGCGGATACCGCTGGTAAAGGTTTCCTGCGGCGTCCAACCGAGCTCGTCGGCAATCTTGCCGGCGTCGATGGCATAGCGCCGGTCGTGGCCGGGTCGGTCCGTCACATGGGTGATCAGATCCTGGTAGCGGGCAATGCCGTTGGGATGCTCGGGCTTCAGTTCGTCCAGGATCGCGCAGATGGTTTTCACCACCTCGAGATTGGTTTTTTCGTTGTGGCCGCCGATGTTGTAGGTTTCGCCGACCCTGCCGTTCATAACGACTTGGTACAAGGCGCGGGCGTGGTCGTCCACGTACAGCCAGTCGCGTATCTGGTCGCCCTTGCCGTAGATCGGCAACGGCTTGCCTTCCAGCGCATTCAGCGTCACCAGCGGAATCAGTTTTTCCGGAAATTGGTAAGGCCCGTAATTGTTCGAACAATTAGTCACCAGCACCGGAAAACCGTAGGTCCGGTGCCAGGCCCTGACCAAATGGTCGGAGGACGCCTTGCTGGCCGAATACGGCGAACTGGGATCGTAGGACGTCTGCTCGGTGAACAGGCCGCTTTCCCCCAGCGCGCCGTAGACCTCGTCGGTCGAAATATGGTGAAAGCGGAAGCCGGCCTTCGCCGCCTCGTCCAATCCGGACCAATAGCGCCGCGCGGCTTCCAGCAATACGTACGTGCCGACGATGTTGGATTGGATAAACTGGGCGGGGCCGTCGATAGAACGGTCCACGTGCGACTCGGCCGCCAAATGCATGACGATGTCCGGGCGCTGCTCGGTGAACAATTGTCCGATCCGCTCGGCATCGCAGATATCGACCTGGCAGAAACGATAGCGCGGATTATCCGCCACCTCCGCCAGCGATTCGAGATTGCCGGCGTAGGTCAGTTTATCGACGTTGACGATTTCGTGATCGGTTTCCTCGATCAGAAATCGAATCACCGCCGAACCGATAAAACCGGCCCCGCCGGTGACGAGAATTTTCTTGTTATTCATGGAAAAACCAAAAAGTTGTTACATTTTCCGCACGGGCGCCAACGCTCCAAGGTAAATTCGCTCGAACCCAAGCGGAATCGGCTGATTCGGACCCTCGACACGCCGCTGCGTTCGGGCCATTGCAATAACTGTAGAGAGCTTATCGCGCAAAATCAATATCGGCTTTGTTCCGGGCATCCTCCATCCCTTAAGATACACTGCCTTATGGTAACACAGATGCCGACCGGCTGGCGGCGGTTACCGGCAGGCGCATTGTCGATTGCCGCGGATTCGTATGCAGCGAGCATCCGTAAAGCCCGAAGCGGAAAATTGTGGATTCGTGCAGGCGAGCTTAGAATGTAGCGCTGACTTACTTCGTTTCGCCAGAAATCGCAGACAAGAATAACACGGACCCGCCATGTCAGAGCTTGCCCGAAAACTGATCGCCGAAAACAAAAAGACCCGAGCGCCGTTCCTGGATTTGGGCAACTGCGGCTTGACCGAGATTCCGGAGGAATTGGCCGAATTGGAATGGTTGGAGGAGTTATCGTTTGCACAAAGATGGTGGCAGTTCGATGATAAGAAATGGGGATGGAAAGTAACCGCCAACCGAGGGCCGGAAAATAAGCTATCGAGTCTGTATTGCAAGGTGCCCGTTTTTTCCAAACTCGTCCGTTTGAAAATACTTCGGTTAAACGGGAACTTCAACGTAATATTCAGTATTGACGATCTTAGTCCCCTAGCGAGCTTGAACAAACTCCAGAAACTTGATATTTCGAGCACGCAAGTCACCGACCTTGCCCCTCTCGCGGAACTCTCCGCACTCCAAGAACTTGACGTTTCGGACACTCGAGTCGGTGACCTCTCTCCGCTCGGGGGACTCTCCAGACTGCTGAACCTTGATGTTTCAATCACGGAAGTCATCGACCTCTCCCCCCTCGTGGGACTCACCGAACTCCAACGACTCAATGTTTCGAGCACGCAAGTCAGAGATCTCGGTCCGATGTCCGGACTCCTCGAACTGCGGGAACTTTTAATTTCAAACACTCAAGTCGGCAACCTCGCCCCTCTCGCGGGCCTCTCTAATCTCAGGCAACTTCTTGTTTCGAGAACTCAAGTCAGCGACCTCGCTCCGCTCGCAAGTCTCTCCGAACTCCAAATGCTCAATGTTTCGAGTACGCAAGTTAGCGACCTCACCCCGCTCTCGGGTCTCTCCGAACTCCAAATGCTCAATGTTTCGAGTACGCAAGTCAGTAACCTCGCTGCGCTCGAGGGACTCTCCAGACTTCGGGAACTAACTATACATAGCACGCAAGTCGGCGACCTCGCCCCGCTCGCGGGACTCCCTGGACTCCAGAAACTCGCTGCTTCTGGTACCAAAGTCAGTGACCTCGCCCCGCTCTCGGAAATCTCCGGACTACGGATAGTCGATGTTTCGCACAACCTAATCAGCGACCTGTTACCAATTAAACGCCTGATAGCAAAGGGAATCAGAGTAGATTGGGGTAGGAATTGGTTTTACGACAACGGCATTTATCTTGAAGGCTGCCCGCTCACCAATCCACCGGCCGAAATCGTCAAGCAGGGCAACGCGGCTATCCTGAATTATTTTCGCGAGAAGGAAACGCAGGGCGTCGACCATCTGTACGAGGCCAAGTTGTTGCTGATCGGCGAAGGTGGCGCCGGCAAGACCAGCCTGCTGCGCCGGCTGTACCGGCCCGGGCAACCGCTACCCGAGGAACGCGAGAGCACCAAGGGCATCGACATTTACACCCACGAATTCGCGCTGAAAAACGGCCGCCGTTTCCGCCTGAATGTCTGGGACTTCGGCGGCCAGGAGATTTACCACGCCACCCATTAGTTTTTTCTGACCAAACGCTCGCTGTATATCCTGCTCGACGACACCCGCAAGGACGACAAATCCGTGCAGGACGACGGTTTCAAGTATTGGCTGGAGCTGGTCGAATTGCTCGGCGAGCGCAGTCCGGTCCTGGTGTTCCAAAACGAGAAAAGCGGGCGCAGCAAAACCGTCGATCAGGCCGGCATCAGGGGACGCTTCGAGAACGTCAAGGATTTTTACCGCGGCAATCTGCAACACGAACACGCCGCCGACGCCTTGCGGGAAGCGATCGAATTTCATGCGCAACAGCTGCCGCATATCGGCGAACAACTGCCGGCCAAATGGCTGGACATCCGCGCCGAAATCGAAACCATGGCGGAACAGAAAGCCTACATTCCCTGTAACGAATACTTCGATATTTACCGCAAGCACCTTGAATTCGACCGTGATAAGGCGCTGTTCTTGAGCGAATACTTGCACGACCTGGGGGTGTTTCTGCATTTTCAGGACGATCCGCTGCTGGCCCGCACCGTGATCCTGCAAAACCGGTGGGCCACCGAGGCGGTATTCAAGATACTGGACGACGAAACCATCAAGTCCCGATTCGGCCACTTCGACGCCGGCGATTGCCGGCGTTTATGGCAGGATTCGGTCTACGCCGACATGCACCCGGAATTACTGGCGCTAATGCAAAAATTCGAGTTGTGTTACCGCCTGCCGGACCTGAAATGCGAGACCTGGCTGGCGCCGCAACTGCTGTCGCCGTCCAGACCCGCCGGCTTGCCGTTCGTCCCTGCCGCCGGCGATTTGATTTTGCGTTATCGTTACCAATTTTTGCCCAAGGGCCTGATCAGCCGGTTGATCGTGCGAATGCACCGTTCCGTCAAGAACCCCGAGTTGAGCTGGAGCAACGGCGCCTTGTTCGAACAGGGCGAAAGCTCGTTGTTGGCGGAAATCCCGCAGCAAGGCGGCGAAATCGTGCTGCGCGCCCGCGGCCCCGAACGCAAGGAACTGCTGAGCGTGATCGCCGCCGATCTGGAAGCCTTGAACGCGACCTTCCACGGTCTGCCCGACAAGATCGGCAAGCTGGTCCCCTGCCATTGCCCGCGTTGCAGCGAACTGGCGGAACCGGAGTTTTTCGAGCACAAACGGCTGTTGCAACGCAAAAAAGACGGCAAGCCAACTATCGAATGTCCGAGCAGCTATCAACACATCTCGGTGTTGGCATTATTGGACGGTATCGAAATCGCCGATTTTCCCGAGTGGGCGGAACACCGGGGAAAGCGCGCGTTCATGGCTCCGGCCAATGCAGCGGAAGCACGCACGATCAAGATTTTCCTGGCCTCGTCATCGGAACTCAAGGACGACCGCGACGCCTTCGATCTGTATTTCCGTGTGCAAAACGACCTGTTTCGCAAGCAAGGCTTTTATCTGGAAATCATCCGCTGGGAGAACTTTCTCGACACAATGTCGGAAACCCGTTTGCAGAACGAATACAACAAGGCCGTCGAAGACTGCGATATCTTCGTCAGCCTGTTTTTCACCAAGACCGGCAAATTCACCGAGGAAGAATTCGATACCGCGCACCGGCAGTTCAAGAAAACCGGCAAACCGCTCATCTATACGTTTTTTAAAACTACCAACGGCATCGACGTATCCAGAGAAATAAGAAAAGACCTGAATTCGCTTTGGGATTTTCAGGACGCACTCGCCGGCTTAGGACACTTCTACACCGGATACGACAACATCGAACATCTTAAATGCCAATTCAAGGACCAACTGGAAAAGCTGCTCCAAGAGGCCCGATTCGGTTGAAACGCCCGAGTGGTCTTATCCTATTATCAGCGGGATTACGATGGGCCGACGCTGTACCGAAGGATCGTAACAATTATCTCCATAAAGCGAACGGATAACGGAGTAAGATAGTCGAAGTGTTAAATCGGCTATCGCCGGCAACGGCGATAGAAACTAAAATCGAACCGAACAGCTTCTTAGCTTATGGATATGCCGCCGGACCGAAACATCGCTAGCAAAGCGGACGCTAAGAAAACAGTTCGTCCCGGAAAAGGCCGCGGCGCGCAAAGTAGCCCCGACAGCCGCTACAACACGGAAAGCCATGAATCGGTTGACGATGGCTGGGACAGCCACGATAGCGAAGCGGCGCCGCAAACCGAGATCGCCGTGGAGACGGCGCGCACGATCATCGCCCGCAACCGCTCGCCGGACATTCCCTTCGAGCAATCGATCAATCCCTTTCGCGGCTGCGAACACGGCTGTATTTACTGCTATGCCCGCCCCGGCCATTCCTACCTCGGCCTGTCGCCGGGCCTCGATTTCGAGACCAAGCTGACCGTCAAGCCGGATGCCGCGGACCTGCTGCGGCGGGAACTGACGGCGAAAAATTACCGTTGCTCGCCGATCGCGCTGGGCGCCAACACCGATCCCTACCAACCGATCGAACGGCGCTACTGGATAACCCGGCAAATTCTCGAGGTGCTTAGCGAGTTCGACCACCCTGTAACGATCACCACCAAGTCGTCGTTGGTCGAACGCGATATCGACATATTGCAGGCGATGGCCGCCAAAAACCTGGTCCGGGTCTATATGTCGGTCACGACCTTGAATCCGGAGCTGTCGCGGCGGTTGGAGCCTCGCGCCAGCAGCCCGCAGCGGCGGCTGCAGACGTTTGCCGAACTAAAGCGGGCGGGCATCCCGGCCGGGGTCATGGTGGCGCCGCTGATTCCGGTGTTGACCGATCCGGAACTGGAAAGAATCCTGCAAGCCGCTTCCGCAGCCGGTGCGGAAACGGCCGAGTACATTCTGGTGCGGCTGCCGCTGGAAGTCGCGCCTTTGTTCGAGGAATGGCTGTACGCCCACGTTCCGGGCCAGGCCGAACACGTGCTCACGCGCATCCGCGATTGCCGGGGCGGCCGCGACAACGATCCGCGCTTCGGCCATCGGCTGCGCGGCGACGGATTCTATGCCGACATGCTGGCGCAGCGGTTTCGCGTCGCCGCCCGCCGTTACGGGTTGAGCAAGCCCGCCCGTCCGTTGGACGGCAAGCTATTCCGCGGCGGGCCGCTACAGCTGGATTTGTTTTGACAAATCTCCCATGGAGGACGGTCATAGGCGACGGCGGAAACGCTGTCGCATTGCCGACAAGGAGCGCCGCGAATCGCGTCGCAAGCCTCACAAATACCCAATCTACACCTGCAAACTCAACAACTTACACAATGGCATACAGATTGCTGAACCATTAGGCTAGCAACACTGAAAGGGGGATGAACGATGCTTGAATTTCCGATCAAACTGGCGGTAGCCAGTAAAGAAGGCATGGCGATCAGCGAACATTTCGGCCACGCCAAGATGTTTTGGATTTATCTGGTCACACCGAACCGCTGCCGCCTGCTGGAAAAGCGGGACGTCGAGCACTACTGCCTGGGCCAGCATTCCAGCAAAAGCGCGATGGCCAAGATTCAGGAAACGATCAGGGATTGCCATGCCGTCTTCGTCGCCAAGATCGGCGACGGCCCGATCGAGAAATTGAGCTCCGTAGGTGTGAAATCGGTGTCCCAGTACGCTTACGAGGCCATCGAGGAATCGTTGCTCGATTACGTCAATACCGTGTTCACCGACGGAGAACGTTCGTGACCGCGGAGCATGTCGCACGTTGGGCGCAAGACCACCCGCTGCCGCCCGAGCAGGTGGACTGCGCGACCGCCGTGATGCTGAAAATACTCGACGGCAAATGCAAAATGAAACACGAGGAGAAGATCGTCATGGCCCTGCTTTACGACCGGGTCAAGCACCTCCCCGGCCGCTTGCTCGGAGACGACATCCATCAACTGATAGACGATGCGCGCGACAATCTTAACGAGGAAATGCAAAATTTCATCTACGAGAAACGCTTGTTGGCCGAAACGATGATCTCCCGCCCGATCATGAAAGCCTTCAAGGCGATGATCCGCCAACAAGGCCTGTTCCACCGCGCGCTCGACGAGGTGGCGTCGTGAGCATGAAGTTTTATATGACGCCGGGTTCCTGCAGCACCGGCATCCATATCCTGCTGGAGGAAATCGGACTGGTATTCGAGGCTTACCCGGTCAACCTGCTCAAAGGCGAGCAATACCGGCCGGAATATCTTGCCCTCAACCCTAAAGCGACCATTCCGACCCTGGTCAAGGAAGACGGCAACGCGCTGACCGAATTCCAGTCCATCGCCTGGTGGCTGGCCAAGTCCTACCCGCGCCGCAAACTGTTGCCGGACGACTTGGACGGCGAGGTCAAGGTGCTGGAGGTGATGAACTATGCCGTCAATACGCTGCACGGGCAAGGGTTCACGCGAATATTCACGACCGACAAGTATTCGGCGAACGCGGACGATCACGAAACCATCGTCGAGCAGGGACGGAAAATCGTCGGCGCCGGCTTCGAATTGGTCGACCCCCAACTCGCCGGTCGGGACTACGTGGCCGAACACTTCGGCATCGCCGACGCGGCGTTGTTCTACGTCGAATTTTGGGCCGAACGCATCGGCATCGATCTGCCGCCGAACTGCGGCGCCCACTACCGGCGCTGCTTGAAGCGACCGGCGGTGCGCCAGGTGTTGGCGGAGGAAGGTTACGCCAGCGTGTTGCGATAAATTTCCGGCCAGTACCGCCACAGCAAGCAGCTGCAGCGGCCGTTACGACGGTTCCCCGATACGCTCCACACTGACATTCTGAACCGACGGATAGACGGCCGGCCCGAATTGATTATAAATCGCCACGTCGGCCGCATCGCGCCCATAGCCAACGGCAATATAGCCGCCGTGCAACTCGGCCTGGGTCGCATCGAAGGTGTACCAGCGCCCACCGACATAAGCCTCGAACCAGGCGTGCAACTCCATTGGGCGCAATCCGAATAGATAGCCGACCACCATTCGCGCCGGAATACTCAGGCTGCGGCACAAGGCGATCCCCAGATGCGCCAAATCACGGCAAACTCCTTGTTGGCGGAGATTGATTTCGACGGCGGAGAGGGGAAATTCGCTCGAGCCTGGACTATAACGTATGTTTCGCTGCAACCATTCGACGATAGCGACGATCTGATCGTAGCCCGGAAAACGGCCGGCGGTAATTTCCGTCGCCAGTTTGCCGAAGCGGTCCGACTCGCAATAACGGCTCGGCAGCAAATAAGCCAACACGCTTTCAGGCAAGGACTGGATTTCGCTGAATGGAGCCCCCGGAGCCAGATCGATCTGGTCCGCAGTCAGTACTTCCGACGAGGTTCTCACCGAAAATTGTCCGGGCGGCGCCACCAAGCGCTGACAAAGATTACCGTAACCGTCTGTGAATTCATAAGCCACAACGTTCGGGATCAACTTATATTCCTCCCTGGCCACCCACTGCTGATAACCGCTCCGGGGTCGAAGCATCAGAATGAACGGCGTCGGAAAGTCTATCGTAAAGGACAGATCGCAACGGGCTCGCAACCACATGGCTAATCAATAAAAGACTCTGAAACAGCGGCGAATCTCGTCGAATTCGTAAAGATAGGGTTTCGCCACCTCGTGATTGGCGGCGACCACGATCAGATCGTGCGAAAACACCGAGGTGTTGTACCAATTGAAACTGCCCTCGATGACGATGTAATTGTCGATCACGCAGTACTTGGAATGGATCGGCGAATAAGGCACCGGGTGGTCGTCCTGTCCGTAAACCAGCCCAACCGGGATGCCGGCATCCTTCAACCGTTGTACCGCCGGCAACAACGGCCGGTTCAATTCGTCGTGCATGCTGCGTTCCACGCCGATTCGTCCCTGCCGCGCCAAATGACCGTTGAACAAGATATGCACGTCGACGCCGCGATGCCATGCCTGGATCAAGGCGTTGACCACGCTGTCGTGATGGTCGCCCAGCAAATCGCCGATCAAAAACAGACAGATGCGGATGGAATGGCGGGCGCGGTGAATTTCGGCCAAGATGGCGTGATGCGGCAGATACTTCTGGCCGTTCAACATGGTGTGCCGGCCGAACGTGTAGAGCAGGTTGAAATGACTGAACGGGTCGATGCCGTATTTTTGAATCACGGCGCCGCGCTGGCTCTGAAAAATGTTGTCCAACAGCCGGCAGACCCCTTTGGAATGGAAGGTCATGCCCGATTCCCAATTGGCCCACCAACGGTCGAAGGTGATGTTGAACGACCCCAGTATCGCATCCTCGTCGTTGAAGATGATGAACTTGGTGTGCATGTCGGGTTCGACTTCGATCAGATGATGCTTCGGCGTGCAAAACACCCCAACCAGTTCGACCCTGGATTGTTTCAAGCGGGCGTAGGTATAGCTGTTGGTCATCGTCATCTTGCGCCAATCGACCACGCACTGCACGACGACGCCCTGTTCGCTGGCATGGATCAGATGATTGATGAAATCGTTGTCGTCGATACAATCGACGCTGACCTTGATGGTGCAGAAGCGGTCCGGGTTTTGCCACTTGCAATGGACCACCTTCTCGATGTGGTCGTGGATGAAACGTTTGGGATGGTAGGGGTGGTACGGCTGCCCTTTGGTGAATTTCGGGGTCAGGTGCAACGACTCGAAATGCTGATTGTACCAATCGACATCGCTTTGCAACTGAGCCGCATTCACTTCGTAAGTCCGGTAATGGTTGGCGCTGCTCCAATCGGCATTGATGTGGCGCTGCTGCGGGTAACCGTCGAGCAGCTGGTGCCAGTCCATGAAGATGTATTCCCGCTCGGACGGAATCGAACGCTCGTTCAGATGCACGACATAAGCGATTTTGATGCAGTTGATCTTGCCGAAATGGGTCGAATGGGGATATACGTAAAAGTCCCGCGTGCTGCGTTTATGCCGGTCCCATTGGATATCGTAAGGATCGGTATCGACGACGTAGGTTTCGCAGATATGGTTGTCCCGAAATACCTTCAGAATCACCTTCAAGTTAGCCGATACGCCGTGATAGATCTCGAATTCGATTTTTCCCCAGCGGATATCGAAGGTGTCACTGAAGTCATTGATTCTCTGAAAATAGCCGCCCAGTTGGCCGAAAAAAGGCCGGGCGTATTGTTCCGCGAACTGCATCGTCACCTCGTTGTTGTCTCTTACCTCTTCCCCAACCGGAAAGCAATTAAAATGCCATCATTTCGGTTCGAACGTCATGATAAACCCGCAATGGTCCGACACCCGGCCGTAATCCTGTTCGGTAAACACGACCCATGCCGAAGTCACTCGCAACGAACTGTCCTTGTTCATGAAAATATAATCAATCCGGTAATCGTCGGCCAGATAATCCCGCCAATGCGGATCGTTGACCCGAAAGACCTTCTCGAACAAACCTTGCTCGTTGGCCTGCAGGTATTGGTCTTCGTACTCGTGGCCGTTGACCACCAGTTGATAGCCCTCCGAGCCGGCCGCGACATTGAAGTCGCCGCACAGCAGCGTGGCCTTGACCTGTTTGCCCGACTTGCGCTGGGCCCACTCGCATAAACGCTGAAATTGCTGCCGGAAACCGTCCTCCCACCAACTCAGGTGGGCCGAAAAGAAATTGACCACGCCCACATACGGCACTCGCAGCTGCGCCATCACGACTTTTCGAGAATGGATATCATAAACCTCGGAGCTGTCCGATACGTAGCGCCCCTCCTGTTTGACCGGCGGAAAACGGCTTAGGATAGCGACCCCCTCGCGGTATTTGTCGAATCCCAGATGCGACCAATCGGTCACGATATGGTACGGCGCATGCAAGCGCTGATTGATGATATTGGCCGAATTGGACTCCCAGTCGCCGTGCCCGTCGTTCCAATGTTCCGCCACTTCCTGGAAGCATACGATGTCGACCTGCTGTTCGTCGATCGCCTTGGCGATCTGCCAAAACTTCCGATCCTGGTCCGTCTCCTGATAGCAATGCAGATTCAGGATCATCACGCTCAACGGCTTGCGGCTGGCGACGTAGTTGCGGCCCTCGTTGTTGTCCCACAGCAATTGGCCGTGGGCTTCGCAACAAATGCTGTATTGCAGGCGGAATGCGCTCCCGATTCTGAGGCGGCCGCTCCAAAGTTGTGCACCATATTGGTTCGGATTGCGCGCGTTGCTTTTCGCCTTGCCGTCCCAATAGTTTCTTTTGCATTGGCAAGCGGTCTTGAAAGTATGTTGCCAATTATCGACGGTCCAATGCACGGTGACTTTTTCGGCATGAACCGATTTGTCCAGCACCACGGTTATCGGCAGAATCTTCTGCCCTTCCTGGAGGCGGCTGTGAAAACCGATATTCTGCACCCGTACTTCCGGTCCCAAGCGAATACCGGAATCGGCTTGGCTTTCGAAATTATGGCCGTGGTTATTGTCCCAAAA